>DASYUQ010000061.1 GCA_036001065.1 Candidatus Methylomirabilota bacterium | reverse complement strand
GGGTCTGGTGCGGGCGTCCAACACGAGCCCCTGCCTCACCCTGCGCTTCGAGGCCCGGACCGAGCGCGAGATCGACGAGATGAAGCGCGTCATCTACGACGCGCTCCGCCGCTACCCGTTCATCACCCTGCCCGACTAGTGCCGTTCCAACTATTCGCGCCTAGGAAGGCACCGTGTACGTCGTTCGTGGACAGATTTAGTATCAACAAGTTGGAACGGCACTAGCAGACTCGGAGGGGGGCTTCGCCCCCCTTCCGAAACCTCCCCCCAGGAATAGGTTGCGCCGGCAAAGCCGGCGCTCGAACCGTGGCGGGTTCGGTGAGTGCGTCGGCGAGTTTGGCCATTCTCCGCCAGGCTCTTAGCGCAATCGGAGGGGGCGGACGTTACGGCCCCCTCCGAAACCTCCCCCGAGGATTGCGCGGGCCAAGCCCGCGCTCGAACGACGCTCACCCCGACGCGCTCCTCGCCCGGGGACCTCCGCCGGGGCGGGGCGTACGGCCGCCCCTCGGGCGCGAGCGAGTCCTGACCTTCCCCGGCGAGCTCTAGGTCCAGGCGCCGTCGACGACCATGCGGACGGCGGCCATCAGATCGGGCGCCGCCGGGCAGTCGCGCGCGCCCCAGCATCCGCCCGGGTCCAGCAGCACCGCGCCCATGCCGGCGGCCCGCGCGCCCACCACGTCGATCGAGTAGAGGTCGCCGACGTACACCGCCTGAGCGGGCTCGAGGCCGGCGCGCTCCAGCGCCAGGCGGAAGATCCGCGGATCTGGCTTTTCGACCCCCACCAGGAACGAGTCCAGCACGAAGTCCAGGTGGGCGGCCAGGCCCAGCGCTTCGAGGATCGAGTGGATGGAGCCGTTGGAGTTCGAGATGACCGCGGCCCGGAGCCCGGCGCCGCGCACCAGCGACAGGGCCGCGGGCGCGTCGGGATCGCGGACGTTCCAGAGACCGACGGGCGGGTTGTAGGCGCGGCGCCACTCGGTGAGACCGCGAACGATCGCCTCGTCGGTGACGCCCAGCTCTTCCAGCAGGAATCTCAGATATCGGCCCGCGGTGGCCGGGGTCTCGGTGGAGGTGCCCGGCGCCCGCCGGGACAGCAGCGCCTCGTCCAGCCGCACCCGGGCGCGCCACTCCGCCCGCTGCACGTGCTCCGGCGTCACGCGGATGCCGCGGGCGGCGAGCTCGGCGGCGATCGCCGGGTAGTTCATCCTCAGCAGCGTGTTACCGGCGTCGAAGAAGATCGCGCGGATCGGCGACGCGGAGCGTCCGGACATCGGGATGAGAATACACCGGAGGCCGCGTACAATCGGCCGATGACGGAGCGGATGATCGCCGCCGCGAGCCTGGCTCTGACCGCCCTCCTCTCCGCGGCCCCGGGGGCGAGCGCTCACGCGGTTCTCGATCGGGCCGACCCGCGGGCGGGCAGCACGGTGAGGACGGCGCCGAGCGAGGTCAAGCTCTGGTTCACCGAAAATCTCGAGCCGGCCTTCAGCACCGTTCGGGTCGTCGCTGCGGACGGCCGGCCGGTCGATCGGGGCGACGGCCGCGTGGATGCCGACAACCCTGCCCTGCTCCGCATCACGCTTTCTCCGCTGCCAGCCGGCACCTACAGGGTGATCTGGCGCGTCGTGTCCGTGGACACCCACGTCACCCGAGGCGAGTTCAGCTTCAACATCGCGCCGTGACCGACGCATGAGCCTCGAAGGGCTGGGATTCCTCGCGCGCTGGGCCCATCTGGCCCTGGCCGTCGCCGTCGTGGGCGCCTGCACCACGCTGCTCGTCGCCGGCCGCTCCGACCGGCCCACCGCGCGGGCGTGGGAGGATCGCGTGCTCCGGTGGCTGCGCGTTCTGGTGCTCCTGGCGCTCGCCACCGGCGCCCTGCTGCTGGCCTACCAGGCCGCGTATCTGTCCGGGCGCACCGCCGCGGCCTTCGAGGGCCGTACGCTCGCGCAGGTCCTGTTCGAGACCCAGGCCGGCCACGTGTGGCTCGTGCGCCACGGCGTGCTGCTGCTGCTCTTCGCCCTCGTCAGCCTCAGGGCCGATGTCGACGGGCGCCTGGACTGGCTCGCCGGGCGGGGCGAGGCGCTGGCCCTGGGCGCGGGTGCGCTTGCACTCGTCGCCGCCGGCGGTCACGCCGCCGCCGTCAAGCCCGACCCGTGGCCTGCGGTCACGATCGACGCGGTCCACCTGCTGGCGACGGGGATCTGGGTGGGCGGCCTCCTGCCGCTCGCGCTGCTGCTCCGCGCGGCGAGCCGCCCCGAGGGGGCGGACGCGCGCCCCTACGCGGTGCTGGCCGCCCGCCGGTTCTCCCGCCTGGCCCTCGCCGCCGTCGTCGCGCTCGTCATCTCGGGGATGGGGAACGTCGTCGCCCAGATCGGCAGCATCGCCGCCCTCGTGGGAACTTCCTACGGGCGCCTGCTCCTCGCCAAGCTCGGCCTCCTGCTCATGATCCTCGCGCTGGCGGCCGTGAACCGGCGGCGCCTGGTTCCGGCGCTCTCCGGCGAGGCGGCGACGGTGGGCCGTCCGGCGATGCGCCGGCTCGCGCGTTTCGTGACCGCCGAGGCGATGCTCGCGCTGCTCCTGATCGCGGTCGCTGCCGCGCTGGGGATGACGCCACCGGCCCGCCACCAGCAGCCGGACTGGCCGTTCGCGTTCCGGCTCTCGCTGGGGGCGCTCCAGAGCGCGCCCGAGCTTCGGCTGCGCGCGTTGATCGGCTCGCAGGTGGCAGTGCTGGGGGTGGCGGCCGCGCTGGCCGCGCTGGTCGTCCGATCCCGCCGCGGGCCCTTGCTCGCCGGCGCCGTGGTCCTGGTGGGCATGGGTCTGGGTCTCGGCCTGCCCCCGCTGGCGATCGACGCATACCCGACGACGTACGTGCGACCGCGCGTGCCATATCAGGCGGCGTCCATCGCCCAGGGCGCGCGCCTCTACCGCGAGCAGTGCGCCGCCTGTCATGGTCCGAGCGGCGCCGGGGACGGCGATCGCGCTGCGACGCTGCCGCGCCGGCCCCCCGATCTACGCTCGCCGCACACCAACCAGCACACCGCCGGCGATCTGTTCTGGTGGATCACCGGAGGAATCCCACGGGGGGGAATGCCGGGCTTCGGCGATCGGCTCGGGCCCGAGGCGCGGTGGGACCTGGTGAACTTCGTCCGCGCGCTCGGCGCCGCCGCGGCCGCGCGCATGCTGGGCCCCAGCGTCGAGCGGGGTCGGCCCTGGCTGGTCGCCCCGGACTTCACCTTCGCCGTCGGCCCCACGCCGACCCGCGGCCTCAGAGATTATCGCGGTCGGCGCATCGTGCTGCTCGTGCTCTATACCCTGCCCGACTCCCGCCCGCGCCTGGCGCAGCTCGCCGCCGGCTACAACGTCCTCGGTCTGCTGGGCGTCGAGGTGATCGCGGTGCCCGGCGACGCCGCGCCCGACGCCATCGGCCGTCTCGGCGCCGATCCACTGATCCTGTTTCCGGTCGTCACCGAGGGGGCGCGCGAGATCGCGGCCGCCTACGGCCTGTTCGCGCGCGCCCCCCACGCGGAGTTCCTGGTCGACCGCCAGGGCTACGTCCGGGCCCTGTGGGCGGCGGAGAGGCCGTCGGTCCGCGAGCTGAACCGGCTGCTCGCGGAGATCCAGGAGCTCAACGAGGAGAAGGCGGCGACGCCCGCCGCCGACGAGCACGTGCACTGATGCGGCTCTGGAAGGTCGTGCTCCTGGTCAACCTGGCCCTGGCCCTGGGCATCGGCGGGGGCTACCTCTGGTGGGGACGCCGGGCGGAGCGGCTCGAGCGCGAGCTCGGGCAGGCCCGAGCGGCGCCGGCGGTCGGAGAGCGGGAGTGGCGGGTCCGGGGCGTCGTGCGCGCCATCCTGCCCGACATCAACCTCATGGTCCTGAGCCACGAGGAGATCCCCGGCTACATGGCGCCCATGACGATGGGATTCCGCGCCGCCTCGCCCAAGATTTACGACGGACTCCAGGTCGGAGACGCGGTACGATTTACCGTGCGCGGGACGCCGCCCGACGTGCTGGTGACGGCGGTCGAAAGGATCCCGTGAGGAGGGGCCTGGGGTGACATCGCGGATCGCCCTGATTGTCGTCGCCGCCTGGACCGCCGCCCTGGCCGCGGGGCCGGCGGCCGCGGCCACCCTCTTCGTCACCAACACGAAATCCGACTCGATCTCCGTCATCGACACGACCACGCTCGAAGTGGTGGGCGCCATCCCGCTCGGCCGGGGCAAGCCCAACCGCATCGTCTTCCAGCCGGACGGCAAGCTCGCCTGGGTCGTCTACGACAAGAGTCGCGATCTGGGGATCGTGGACCCGGACACCCGCAAGCTCGTCAAGCGGGTGAAGATCGGCGGCAACCCCTACAACCTCGCCTTCACCCCCGACGGCCGCTATCTCTACGTGCTCGATTGGTCGAGTGAGACCAGCAGCGACGCGGTGATCATCTACGACCTCAAGGCCGAGCGCGTGGAGGGACGCATCGAAGTCTCCACCTGGCCGGCCCACGGCATCTTCACCCGCGACGGCCGGATCTTTTACGTGTCCGGCGAGACGGCCGGCGACGTGACGGTGATCGACACCGCAACCCGCGCGGTCGTCGGGCGGATCGTCCACGGCGGCGGCGATGCCATGGGGCTCGCGCTGTCGGCCGACGGCAAGACGCTCTACGCCGCCGCCGGCGAGAACAAGGCGATCCTCAAGATCGACACGGCGACCAGCCGCGTCGGCGGGGAGATCGCTCTGCCCGGCGTCGTCCACGAGGCCACGCTCACCCTCGACGGCAAGTTCCTCTACGCGACGCTGCGCAAGACCAACAAGGTGGTCGTCATCCGCACGGCCGACGGCAAGATCGTCGCCACCATCCCCCAGCGGGGGTATCCGGACCTGGTGACGATGGAGCCGAACGGCCGGTACGCCCTGGTGACCAACCGCTGGGCCGACGCGGTGGCCGTCATCGACCTCGCCAGCCACAAAGAGGTCCGGACGATCTCCGTGGGCAAAGCGCCCCACGGCATGGCGCTCCGGCCGCGCTGAGCGCGACCGCGCGGGGCCCGCTCGGGCCAACGCTCTTCGGAGGGGAACGACCATGCGAAGTGGAACGACGACGCGAATCCGGGTTGGACTCGTCGCGATGGCGCTGGGGATCGTGCCGCTCGGCGTGGTGGCCGGGGCCGTCGTCCACGCCGAGGCGCCGCAGGGCGGCGGCCACGGTGCTCACAGCCCCGGGCCTACTGACAGGACCAGGCCCCCGGCGGCCCCCGGCGTTCGGCCGCCACGGCGCCTGACGATGGAGGAGGTGCACCGCGGGGGCGGCGTGCCGCGCGGCTGGCAGTTCGCGGTGCCGCCGGGCGACGCGGCGAAGGGACGCCAGCTCTTCCAGGACCTCGAGTGCTTCAAGTGCCACGCGATTAAGGGCGAGAGCTTTCCGCCATCGGGTGGTGACCCGAAGAGCGTCGGCCCTGATCTGACCGGCATGGGCGCCGCGCATCCCGCGGAGTACCTCGCCGAGTCGATCCTGGCGCCCAACCACGTCATCGTCGAAGGGCCGGGCTTCACGGGTCCCGACGGGCTGTCGATCATGCCGAGCTTCGCCGACAGCCTCTCCCTCGCCCAGTGGGTGGACCTGGTGGCCTACCTCAAGAGCCTGACCGAGGGCGGCGATGCTCCGCCCCATGGGCGCGGGGTGGAGCGCTCGCAGGTCGCTGGCGACTACCGGATCCGGATCGTCTACGAGCCCGGCGCCAGCACTCCCCACGGGGACGGTCACTCCGGGGCGCACGGCGCATCCCCCAGCGCGACGGCAGCCCCAGGGCACCTCATGGCGTTTATCACCGACCGTGAGTTCAACGAGCCGGTCCCTTATCTGCCGGTGACGGCGATCGTGCACACGCCAGGCCGTCCACCGCGGACGGTGAAGCTCGCGCCCATGGTGAGCGATCGTGGCTTCCACTACGGGGCGAGCCTGGCCCTCCCCGAGGGTACCCAGAAGATCGCGCTCTCGATCGGCGCCACGGCCATGCAAGTAACCGGCGGGGCCAAAGGGCGGTTCAAGAAGCCTGTCACGGCGGTCTTCGAGTAGGGTCACGCCGGCCAGTGTGCTATTCTTCGCGCGCGACATGATCCCGTCCCGCTGCGCGCGCTGGGTCCGCCGTCCGGTCCCGGCGTTGCTGTGCACGCTGGCCCTGGCCGGGGTGCTGCTGAGCGCGGCCAATGTCCCCCACGTCCACGTCGGGCCCGAGGACGGCTTCTACAACCACGAGCACGATCTTAGCTACCTGGCCGCGCTGGGCGGCGTGGCGCCGCTTCCCGAAGCCGCGGCGCTGGTCGTCGCCGTCGTCGTCGTCCCGGAGCTCGCTCTCGATGCCGCCCGCCCCGCCTCCGAACCGCGGCGGCACTCCGACTCCCGCGCGCCGCCTCTCCGCTAGTCGCTCTCCCGCGTCCTGAGGTCCCGGCGCCGGAGGTCCGTGCGCCTCCGGCGAAGCGCCCACAACCTTCGCTGAGAGGAGATGGCCATGCGAGTCTTCGTCGTCGTGTGCGTGCTGCTCGGCCTCGCGCTGGCGGCACCCGCTCTCGCGCAGCAACCCGCGGATCCCCGGGGGGAGACGGAAAGTCTCCGCCGGGATCTGGAGCAGATGCGCCAGCAGTTCGAGCGCGTCAGGCAGGAGTACGAAAAGGCGATGGGGGTGATGGCCGAACGGCTCCAGCGTATCGCGGCGCAGCCCCGGGCCGCGGCCGCCCCGCCGGCGGTCGTCCAGGCACCGGCCGGCCCGGCGCCCTCGCCCCAGCCCAGCCTGCGCGACTACGTAACGCCTCGGCCCCCGTTCTCGCTCGCTGAGCGGACCCAGGGGGGCCGGTTGCTGTTCGATATCGGCGTGGTCGCCGACTTCATCGGCAACATCACGCAGCGCAACATCGACAAGGCCGACGCCGGATCCTTCGCCGGCCGGGAGAACCGCTTCTTTCCGCGCGAGGTCGAGCTGCAGCTCTTCGGCCAGATCGACCCGTTCGCCCGCGGTGAGGTCAGGCTGGAGGCCGCCGAGGAGTTCGAGGACGGCGAGCGCGTGACCGAGGTCGGTCTGGCGGAAGCCCACCTCACGCTGCTCACGCTGCCCTTCGGCACCCAGCTCAAGGCGGGGCAGATGCGCAACCGCTTCGGCCTCCTCAACGAGCGCCATCGCGAGGCCCTGCCGCAGCCCGACGTTCCGAACGTGCTGACGCGCTTCCTGGGCGAGGAGGGCTTGGTGGAGCGCGGGGTGGAGCTGACGTGGGTCCCGCCGCTGCCGTTCTATCTGGAGGCGCTGGTCGGGGTGTTCAACGGCGACAACGAGGAGGCGTTCGGCCGGGGCAGCCTCAAGACGCCACTGGCCACGGGGCGACTGCGGACGTTCTTCGAGCTCGGCGATCTCGGCGCCATTCAACTGGGGGCCTCCGCCGCCAGCGGCCAGACGGAGGCGCGGCGACGCCAGACTTTCGCCGGCTACGACGTCAAGTACAAGCTGACCCCGGAGGGCTGGCGCCACCCGCTGCTGACTCTGGCCAGCGAGGGGATCTGGTCGTTCCGCCGGGTCCAAGAGGACGAGGAGATCGACAGCCGCCGGCGCTTTGGCTGGTACGCCTACGGCGAGGTGCAGCCCTGGCGGCGCTGGGTGGCCGGCCTGCGCTACGACTCCACGCAGCTCCTGGAAGATCCCGGGCGCGAGTGGGCGATCGAGCCCTATCTCGCCTTCATGCTCTCCGACTTCCTACGCTTCCGGCTCGGCTACAAGCGCACCGAGCGCGATCGCCGCGAGTTGTTCTCGGCCAACGACGCCAGCGCCCGGATCGCCGACGAAATTTTCCTTCAAGCGACCTTTTTCCTGGGCGCGCACCCGCCGCATCCCTTCTGAGGAGGAGGAGAATCATGGGGCGATCGATCCTCACGCTGACCGCTGTCCTGCTCGCCCTCGGGCTCGCGACCGGGGGCGAGGCCGCGGCCAAGGTCCGGAGCGTGGCCTCCACCCCCGACCTCAAGGCGCTCACCGACGCCGTGGGCGGCGATCTGGTGGACGTCGTCAGTCTCGTCCGAGGAACCCAGAACGCGCACGATGTCGAGGTGCGGCCCAGTCTCATGCTCAAGCTCCGCCATGCAGACCTCCTCGTGCGCAACGGGCTCGGTCTCGACTACTGGGTCGAGCCCCTCGTGGTGGGCGCCCACAACGCGCGTATCCTGCCCGGCACTGCCGGCTACGTCGACGCCTCCCGCGGCGTGGCCGTCATTCCTCCGAAGGGACCGATCGACCGCTCGCGCGGTGATGTCCACCCCGAGGGCGACCCACACTACACGCTCGACCCCGCCAACGCCGGAGTCGTCACCGCAAACATCGTGGAGGGGCTCCGGCGGGTCGCGCCCCAGCACGGGCCTCTGTTCGAGACGCAGCGCCGCGAGTTCCTGGGGCGGCTGGAGGCGGCGATGGCACGCTGGCAGAAGACGCTCGAGCCCTACCGTGGCGCCAAGGTCGTCACCTATCACGAGACGTTCAACTATTTCCTGCGGCGCTTCGGCCTTGAGCTGGCCGGCGCCATCGAGGACCGGCCGGGCATCCCACCCTCGCCGGCCCATCTGGCCGAGCTGATCCGCACCATCCGCGAGCAGAAGATCAAAGTGATCGTCGCCGAGCCCTACGCGGACCGAAAGGTCGTCGAGCTGGTCGCCCGCGACAGCGGCGCCCGGACCCTGGTGCTACCGTCGGCAGTCGGCGGCATCAAGGGCATCGACTCCTACCTCGACCTCATCGACCACAACGTCCGGGCACTGGCCGAGGCGCTCCGGTGAGCGATCTCTTTTCGCTCCTGTGGGCGCCGTTCCTGATGTGCCTGGTCCTCACCGGCCTCCACGCCTACCTGGGCCTCCACGTGATCGCGCGGGAGGTCGTCTTCGTCGACATCGCGCTGGCCCAGATCGCGGCCCTCGGCGCCACCGCGGCGTTTCTGCTGGGCTTCGAGCTCGATTCCTGGGTGTCCTACTTCTCCGGGCTCGGCGCCACTCTGGCCGGAGCCCTCGTCCTCGCGCTCACCCGCACCCGGGAGCGCCGGATCTCGCAGGAAGCCGTGATCGGGGTCGTCTACGCGGTATCGGCGGCGGCGACCGTGCTGCTCGTCGCCGGGGCCCCTCACGGCACCGAGCATCTCCGGACCATGCTCGTCGGCAACATCCTCACGGTGAGCGGGAGCGAGGTGCTCAAGGTGGGCCTGCTCTATGCCGTCATCGGCGCGCTGCATTGGTGGTGGCGTGGTCCCTTGCTCCTGATCTCCACCGATGCTGAGGCCGCCTTCCGGGCGGGGCGGCGCGTGCGCCTCTGGGATTTCCTCTTCTACGCGTCGTTCGGCCTGATGGTGACAACCTCGGTCCGGATCGCTGGTGTTCTGCTGGTCTTCTCCTATCTCATCGTTCCCGCCCTGGCCGCCATGGCGCTGGGCGGATCGATCCGGCGCCAGCTCGGAGTGGGCTGGAGCCTGGGCGCGCTGGTCAGCCTCGTCGGCATCACCGCCTCGGCCGCCTTCGATCTGCCCACCGGGGCCACGGTGGTGTGCGTGTTCGGGCTCGCGCTCCTGGCGGTCTCGGCGTTCATGCGTGGTCTAATGGGGCGGCGATGATCATTCCCCGGTCGCGGGCGGTGCTGCTGGTGGCCGGCGCCGCCTTCCTGGCGCTGGCGGGCGCCGTCGCGCTCCTGGGCACGCTCCCGATGGACGCGGCGATCCGCGACGCGCTGCTAGCCTGGGCCACGCCGCCGGTGCTGACGGTGATGCGCGTGGTCAATTACGCGGGGGACTGGCGGGTGATCCTGCCGGGGACGCTGCTACTCTTCGTCGTCTTCACGCGGGCCCGCGCGCGCTGGTGGATCTGGCTCGGGCTGATGGTGGCGGCGCCGATCGCCCAGTGGATGCTGAAGGAGGCGATCGGCCGGCCGCGGCCGGAGAACGCCTCCCTCGGCTTCCCCAGCGGGCACGCCACGGCGGCCGCCGCGTTCTTCGGCGCCGTCGTCTACCTGGCGGGGGCGCTCCCGTCCCGGAGGGCGTGCCTGGTCGTGCGGGGGCTGGCGCTCGGCGCGGTGGTGCTGGTGGCGGCAGCGCGGGTGATGCTGCGCGCCCACTGGCCCTCCGATGTGCTGGCGGGGATCGCGCTCGGCCTGGCCCTCGCCGCGGGGGCGGCGCTGGCCGCGACGCCGCTCAGCGACGAGGGCTGAGCGGCCACGGGCCGCCGCCGAGCGCGGCGGCGACGACCTCGCGGATGTTCTCGCGCTTGAAGGGCTTGGCGACGACGTAATCGACGCCGCGGGCCGCCGCCTCCGACGGGTCGATCCGGTCCCCCCAGCCCGTCACCATGGCGACGGGCGTACCGGGGCGTCGGAGCTTGACGAGCCGGGCGACCTCCCAGCCGGACACGCCGGGCATGCCGAGATCGGTGATCACGAGATCGAAGGACTCGTGGTCGAACCGGGTCAGGCCGGACTGGGCGTCGGAGCAGACGACCGCCGCGTGGCCGTCACGGGTCAGCAGATCGTGGAGCACGTCGCCGACTTCCCGCTCGTCGTCGATGACGAGCACGCGCCCCTTGGTCGGCGTCCGCGCGGTCACTCGCGCCGGGGCCTCCCGCTGGACGTCCCCGCCGATCGGCAGCCGGACGAAGAAGGTGGTGCCGTGCCCCAGCCGGCTCTGCACGTCGACCTCGCCGTTGTGGCGGGTCATGATGCCGTACACCACGCTGAGACCGAGGCCGGTGCCCCGCTCGCCTTTGGTCGTGAAGAACGGATCGAAGATCCGCTGGCGCACGTCCTCCGACATCCCCACGCCGGTGTCGCTGACGGCGCAGACGACGTGGCTGCCCTCGACCCCGGTCCGGAGCGCGATCTGCCCGCCCTCGGGCATCGCGTCGAGCGCGTTGAAGATGATGTTGGTCAGCGCCTCGCGGATCTCCGACGGGTCGCCGGCGACGGAGGGCGTCGGGCTCGTCTCAAGCACCACCTCGTACTTGATCCCCTTGGACTGGGCCTCGTCCTTCCACCGCGAGCGGGTGACCTCCACGATCTCCTCGACCAGGTGGTTGAGGTGCACCTGCTGGAAGGGCCGGGCGCGCCGCATCCGGGTGAACTCCTGGATGCGCTTGACCGTCTGGGCGGCGTCCAGCGCGACCTTGATGATGACGTTCAGCTGCCGCTGCAGCTCCGGGTCTTCCGTCTCGTTGAGCAGCACCTCGGCCCGGCCCACGATGATGGCCAGCACGTTGTTGAAGTCGTGGGCGACCCCGCCCGCCATCTCGCCCAGCGCGCGGAGCCGCTCGCCCTGGACGATGCGCTGCTGCGACTCCTCCACCGCCCGCAGGGCGGCGCGCAGATCGCCGTAGAGTCGGCTGTTCTCCAGCGCGATGGCCGCCTGATCGGCGAAGGTCTGGAGCAGCGCGACCTCGGCCTGGGAGAAGTTCCGGCCGGCCTCGTCGCAGATGCCGATGACGCCGACGATCTCGCGCTTGACCCGGAGCGGGACCGCCAGGTACGCGCTGAGGCCCAGCCCCTCCACGTGACGCCGCATGTCCTCGGGGAGGCTGAGGCTGGGGTCGCCGAAGACGTCGGCCGACCACGCGGGCCTCCCCTCCACCACCGCCCGACCCACCACGCCGACGCCGGCCGGGATGATCGGCAACAGCCGCCCCAGGGTGCGGGCGTCGCCCCTGGACGCGATGAGCTTGAGCGATCCGTCCGGCTGCTGCAGCCGGAGGACGGAGAACCGGCCGCCCAGCAGGAGCAGCGAGCTCTCGACGATCCGCTCGCCCACGTCGGCGGCGTCCAGGCTCTCGGTGAGCATCCGCGCCAGCCGGGCCAGCTCCTCCGCCTCGCGGCGGCGGCGCGTGGCCTCGGAGTACAGGCGCGCGTTCTCGATGAGCATGGCGGCTTGGTCGCTGATGCCCTTGACGAGCCGGATCTCCTCGGGCGTGAGTTGGCGCCGCTCCTCCCACCAGATGACGAAGAAGCCGCCGATCGGCTCGCCCTTGACGATCATCGGCACGAACAGCAGGGACCGGTGGGGGAAGCGCGCGAAGCTCTCGCGGTCGATCCGCGGATCGCTGGCGGCGTCGTTCGACCAGACCGCCTCGCGCGTCCGCCACGCCTCCTCCATCACGGGATGGCCCACGATGGGGATAGGGAACTCCATGAACTTCTGGTGGAGCTCCTTCGGCACGCGATAGCCCGCGATGGGGCGGAGACACGTGTGCTCGGCGTCGGCGAGGTAGGCCCCGACCATGTCCGCCCCCAACGTCCGCGCGATCTCCCGCGCCACGCGACGCATCGTCTCCGTGGGATCCAGCGTCGAGGTCAGCGCATTGGTGATGTTCAGCAGCGTCTCGGTCTCCCGGAGGCGGGCCTGCGTCTGCTGGAAGAGGCGGGCCTTGTCGATGGCGACCGCCGCGTGGGCCGCGATGCCCCGGGCCAGGGCGATCTTCTTCGGCGTGAAGGCGTGGGGCCGGCCCGGCGTGTGGACGCCGATGGCGCCCATGAGCCGGCCGCCGCTCACGAGCGGGATGATCAGCATCGAGCGGATCCCGAACACGTCGGCGAGGACCGGCGAGAGCTGGAAGTCGGGCGCGCCCGCTTCGAGGATGACCGGGTCCTGCGTCCTCAGCGCCGACAGCATGGACGGCAGCCGCGATGTCTCGGTGAGGGCCAGGAACGCCGGGCGGCTGTCGTCGGGGAGCCCGCAGGCGGCGGTCGGGATGAGTCGCTCGTGACTGGGGTCCGAGAGGAAGAGCAGGCACTGGGTGCCACCCAGCAGCTCGGCCGTCGTGCGGACGACAGTGTGGAGCACCTGATCGAGGTCCTGCACCCCCTCGATGGCCTCGGCCAGCCGGAGCAGGGCGGCCGAGACCTCGGCTTCATCCCGCTGGGCGGCGAACAGCCGCGCGTTGTCGATGGCCAGGGCCGCCTGGGTGGCCAGGGCCCGGAGAAACTCGATCTCCTCCAGAGGGAAGTTGCGCGGCTCCCGGTGCAGGAGCTTGAGGAGGCCCAGTGTCCGCTCCTTGACCGCCACCGGCACCGCCAGCATCGCCTGGTAGCCGAACTGGCGCACCAGGGACGTCGCGCCCCAGGTAGGGTCGGCGGCCAGATTAGCGTAGACGAGCGGCCGGCGGTCGCGGATGGCCAGCCCGGTGAGGCTCGCCCCGATGCTCAGCTGGCCGACGGCCAGCAGCTCCGGCTCCACCTCCGAGGCGCCCCGGATCACGAGGTCGTCGTCACCCTCGATGAGCAGGAGCAGCGCGGAGTGCATCCCCATCAGCCGGCGGGCCTCCTCGGCGATGCGCGGTAGCAGGCGCTCGAGATCGATCTCGGTGGCCAGCTCCCGGCTCAGGGCCACCAGGGCATCCTGGCGCCGCTCGAGGCTTCGCCTCACGGTGATGTCGCGCGCGCTGCCGAGAATCGCCACCGGCGCCCCGTCTTTGCAGACCGCGCGGACCACGGCCTCCAGGATCAGGCGCCCGCCGTCCTTGCCGATGAACTCGGCGGTAAACGATTCCACGGGTCGCTCGCCGGTGGCGATCCGCCGCACCATCTCGACCGCGCGCTCGCGGTCCTCGGGCGCCAGGAACTCGGCGATGTTCATGGTCAGCAGCTCTTCGCGCGTGTAGCCGCTGGCCCGGGCCCCGGCTTCGTTGATCTCGAGGATCCGGCCCTCGAGGTCGTGGAGGTACACGATGTCGATGACGTCCTCGAAGAGCTCCCGGTAGCGCGTCTCGGAGACCGCCAGTCGCTCGCGGGCCTCGCGCTCGGCCGCGAGCAGCCGGGCGTTCTCGAGGGCGATGGCCGCCTGCCGGACCATGCCCTCGGCCAGGCGGAGCTCGTCGGCCGTGAACACGTGGTGCCGACGCGTCCACACGATGGCGAAGCCGCCGACGATCTCGTCTTTCACCCGCATGGGCAGGACCAGGACGGACTTGTGGGGCACGAGCCGCAACAGCGGGTGCTCGAAGCGCGGGTCGGCCTTGCTGTCGGTCGCGTACACCGGCGACCCCAGGGCCCGGACGACATCCATCAGCGCGTTGCCGGTGGGTATCAGGGCCCCCGACAGCTCGCCGAAGTTGTCCCTCGGGATGTGGTAGCCGGCCAGGGGCATCAGCCGATCCCGCGTCGGGGCCAGGCGCCAAGCGCCGCCCATGTCCGCGTCCAGCGCGCGCACCAGCTCCCGGATCGTCCGGCGCGCCCCTTCCGAGATGTCCAGCGTCGAGCCGACCGCGCGGCTGACGCTGAGCAGCGTCTCCGTCTGGCGCAGGCGCTGCTGGGTTTCCGCGTAGAGCCGCGCGTTGCGGATGGCGGCGGCGGCCGAGGTGGCGAGGGCTTCGGTCAGAGCCACCTCCTCCGGAGCGAAGTCTCGACGCGTGCGGCAGCCGACGATCAGGACGCCCACCGCCTCGTCTTGAAGGAGCAGGGGCACACCCAGGAACGACGCGAAGCCCTCGTCCCGGACGTAGTCGGCGTACTTGACCCGGTGATCGGACGCGAGGTCCGGCAGCACCAGCGGCACGCGCTGCTCGAGGATCCAGCCGACCGTGCCTTCCCCGCGCCGGAACGTCATCTCCCGTTGCTCGGGGCCGCGCACGTCGCCGGCGCGGGCGGCGAACCGCAGCTCGCCCGTGGGCTCCAGCAACCAGATGCGCACGAGATCTCCGGACAGACGGCTGCGGACCAGCTCGGCCAGCCGATGCAGCACCTCCGACAGGTCGAGGGTCCCGGTGAGCAGCCGCCCCGCCTCGACGAGGCTCTCCTCCTCGGCCGCCCGCTGCTCCATGCCCCGGTACAGCCGCGCGTTCTCGACCGCGATCGCCACCTGGTTGGCGACGATCTTGAGCAGCTGCTCCTCGTCGGACCGGGCACCCGACGGGAGGATGTGACGCGCGGTCATGACGCCGAGCGAGCGACCGAGCACGGCCAGCGGAAGCGCCCACTCCACCTCCGTCCACTCGTCGGACTGCGCGGCGCCGGTGGCGGCCAGCACCCCGCGCGGCCGTTCGAAGGGCTCGCCGGCGGCGGCCACGCGAAAGCCGGCCAGATCGCTCAGCTCGACCACCAGGCTCGTGGTCCCCAGCGCGCGGGCCAGGGCGGGCAGGAGGCGTTCGAGCAGCGGGACGACGCCCATCTCGGAGGTGATGTCCTGCACAGCCGCGTGGAGGTCCTCGAGCTGGACGGCCCGGCGCACGAAGTGGTGGTTGAGGCGCTTCAGCTCCTCCACCTGGCTGACCAGGCGGTAGACGAGCCGCTGGTTCAGCTCCCGGAGATAAGGGCCCGCCTCGTGCTCCTCCACGCGCTCGCGCTTACCGCGCAGGAACTCCGTGATCTGCCGCGGGAAGGCGTCCACGTCGATCGGCTTGTCGATGTAGCCGTCGCACCCCGCCACCAGCGTCCGCTGGCGGTCGCCGTCCATCGCATAGGCGGTGACCGCGATCACCGGCGTGGCGCTGAGGCTCGGGAACGACTTCAAAATGACGCCGACCTCGTAGCCGTCGACGCCCGGCAGGTTGATGTCGAGCAGGATCAGCGCCGGCTCTTCGCGAAGCGCCGCCTCGATGCCCGACAGCCCGTCCTCGGCCTCCACCAGGGTGTAGCCCTCGGCCTCCAGCAAGGCCCGCACGAGCGCGCGGTTCTCGGGGTTGTCCTCGATGTGCAGGATCTTCGTCGACCGGCGGTCACGTGGGGGCGTCCGCACGCTCATGGCTCGCCCGGTTCCCGCGCCGGCAACGGGAGCGTGAAGTGGAAGGTCGAGCCGAAGTTCTCGCGGCTCTCCGCCCACATCTGCCCGCCGTGTAGCTCGACGACCTTCTTGCTGATGGCCAGGCCGAGCCCCGTGCCCCCGGCCTGCCGCGCCAGCGGGTTCTCCAGCCGCTCGAAGGGCTCGAAGAGCCGTGACAGGTCCGCCTTGCGGATGCCCACCCCGGTGTCGCTCACGCTGACATGAACCGCGCTGTCTTCCCGCCGCCCGCGGACGACCACCCGCCCACCGGGCGTGAACTTCAGGGCGTTGGAGAGCAGATTCAAGAGCACCTGCTTCACCTTCGTGCGGTCGGCGACCACGCGCGGCAGCTCCACGGGAACGTCCGTCTCGATCTTGATCGGCTTGCCGCGGGCCAGCGGCGTCGACGACTCCACGCACTCGTCCACCAGTTCGTGGAGGTCGAACTCGTCATGCCGCACGTCGAGCTTGCCGGCCTCGATCCGGGAGATGTCGAGGATGCTGTTGATCAGCGCGAGCAGGTGCGTGCTGCTGTTGTAGACCGACCGGACGTAGGTCTCCTGCTTCTCGTTCAGCTCGCCGTCCAGGCGGTTGAGCAGCACCTTGGAGAAGCCGATGATGGAGTTGAGCGGCGTGCGCAGCTCGTGCGACATGCTGGCCAGGAACTGGGACTTCAGGCGACTGGCCTGGACGAGGCGGGCGTTCGTGCTGCCCAGATCCTCATACAGCCGCGCGTTCTCGAGCGAGATGGCCGCCTGGTTGGCGAGCAGGGAGAGGACCTCCAGCTCCTGCTGGTCGAAGATCTCGCCCGACAGCTTCTCGCCGACCAGGAGGATGGCGACCAGCTTGTTCTCGATCTTGAGCGGCACGATCAGCGAGGCGGTGATCTCCTCCAGCTCGGCCTCGGTGGCCTCGAAGTACCCGGCCAGCTTCGGGTTCAGCTTCGCCTCCTCCTTGACCAGCACCCCCTCCTCCGTGGTCAGCCACCGGACGATAGGGCTGTCGGTGGGCAGCGGGCTCACCCGCAGCGGCGTGTCCAGGGCCGTTTCCTTGCGGTACGGGGCGAAGGTCTGCGTCGGCTCGTCGCGGGTCATGAGCACACAATGGGTCAGCGGGATGCCCCGGACGAGGCCCTGGACCAGCGTGTCGACCAACTCGTCGAAGTTGAGGATGGCGCTCATGCGCTTGCTCAGGGCCAGCAGAGTCTCGTAGCAGCCCTGCCGGCGCGAGAACATGAGCCGCTCGATCCGCACCTCCAGGCGCTGGCCGAGGGGGCTCAACAGCATGGTCATGAGAACCCCCAGGGGAACCGCCACCCAGACCGCGCTCTCCAGGTCGAGGTATTTCTCCAGCGCGATGGTGACGAGGGCCAGCAGCGCGGTGAGGATGGCCCCCGCCACGCCATAGACCGCCGCCTTCTTCACCACGACGTTCACGTCGAACAGGCGGTAGCGGACGATCGAGGTCCCGAGCATCAGCGCGAAGAACATGTTGGCCGGGATCCCGATGGGGTAGATCTGGTCCGCCTCGGGATAGAAGCGGACCAGGATGAACCGGAGGAAGTCCACGCCGCCCCCCAGGAGGCTGATGAACGAGCCCAGCAGGACGAGCCGCGCCCGGTTGCGACGGAAGCTCGAATCGATGGTCCGGTACGACCTCAGCAGCTGCGCGATGCCGTAGAGGAGTAGCGCGTTGAAGTAGACGAAGAAGGGAACGTACAGGGGCCCGGTGGCCGGCGCCCAGCCCCAGTAGGTCAAGCTCGCCCCCCGCATGAACACGCCGGCACCACTGAGGTTGATGACGGTGAAGCCGAGCGACGTCATATAGGCCAGGAGCAGCGACCGCCGGTGCAGGACCGTGGCGTCCAGGAAGATGAGGACGAAGTGGTAGTACAGGGCGGGGATCGCGATCACTCCCACGTGGATGAGCACTTCCCAGAAGTACGCCGTCGACTCGTCGGTGCTCTGGCGGAGCATGAAGACCCCGAAATTCCAGAACGCCAGCGCGGAGACGAAATAGGTGAAGATCCGGTTCAGCCGGCTGCCCGGGTTGCGCAGCAGCGAAAAGCTGGCCAGGGAGACGTTCAGCAGGAACGCGATGAGGGGAAGAAGGTTATGGAGGCTCACCCGGCCCCTCGTCGCTCACGTAAGGAAAGTGGAAGCGCTCCTGATCGACCTCTTTCTTCCGCTGCTCCTCCAGCTCCTCTCTGAGGATGCCGAACACCAGGACGTCGAAATGCTGCCCCGCGTAGTACCCCGCCTTGCGGAGCACCCCCTCCTGCCGAAAGCCGTGCCGCCGGAGGGAGTTGATGGAGAGCAGGTTGTACTCGTACACCTTGGCCTCGATCCGTCGGAGCCCGAGCACGTCCAGCCCGTAGGCGCAGGCGAGCTTGCCGGCCTCGACGCCGAAGCCGCGGCGCAGCGCCTTCTCGTCGGTGAGTAGCGTCTCCAGGAACGCGTACCCCTCGATCAGGTGGATGTTGAAGAGACGGACCAGCCCCAGCGGCTTCTTGGCGCGGGGCTTGGTCCGGCCGACGGCGGTGATGACCAGCACCACCTGGGTCGGGTCGTTGAGGCAGGCCTCGTAGAAGGAGGGGTGCTTGTCGTAGGCGTGCTTGTACGCGCGCAGGAACTCGCTGCCGACCATCCGCTCGAGGAATGGATTCTCCGCCCACTCGGACAGGTAGTCGAGGTCGCCGGGGGCGAGGGTGCGGAGATAGACGCGTTGGCCCCTGGCGATGACGACGCCGCCCTCGGCCGTGACCCCAGGCTTCGTGTCCGGCGCTGGCTCCCGCCGCGGCGCTTCCACCTCGATCACGCCTCGGGCTCGTCCCACCGCGTGACTATCATGACATCACCGGGGTACGAACCGAGCAGCATTCGGGCGTCGATGAGGGCGGCACCCTCCGGCACCTCCTTTAGGCCTGCCGAACCGCGACGTTACGGGCGCGGACCCAGGCCAGCAGGCTGAGCTCGGCCAGAAACGTCGTCCGCACTTCCAGGACTTCGAAGCCCGCCCGCGCCAGGAGTCGCTCGAACTCGTCCCGACCGAAGTACTGCGGCTCGTTCTGCCGGAACATCTCGAAGGCGGCGGTCGGCAACAGCCACCGGAGCGCCCGCGCCGCCGCGCCGAACCCCTGTCGCGCCCGGAGTTGCCGGAACGTGCGCCCGACCCGGGCCGGCCGCGCGTAGGTCAGGAAGACGCCGTGCCCGCCGGCCTTCAGCGCGCGGCGACAGGCCTCCAGCACACCGAGCGGATTCGGGTGCCAGTAGAGGGTGTGCATGCTCACCAGCGCGTCGAAGCTCCCCGCGCCAGGGATGGGGTCGCGCGCCACGTCCAGGTGGTGGAAGGCGACGTTGCGCGCCGACCCGTAGCGCCGGCGCGCCACCGCGACGAGATGCTCCACCACGTCGAGGGCGACGACCGCGTAGCCGTCGCGGGCCAGCCGGGCCGCCACCGTACCCGTGCCGCAGGAGACGTCGAGGACCTTGACGAGGCCCCGGGACGATCCGGCCCGGCCCGAGCGCCCCACGTACGACGCCACCTCGTCCAGCAGCGCCTGGTACGGCGGGAAGCCGCGCACGATGGCGTCGTAGGTGAGGCCGTACCCGACGGCCACCAGGCGTTCGAGCGCGCCCCGAAATGGAGTGGAGGCCGCCGCGTCTTTCCAGGCCAGGGTCCCGGGCTCCTTCATCTAATCCTTCGTGCCCTTCTGCGCCCACACCAACAGACTGGCGGCGTTCAGGAAGGTCCGCCGCATCTCGAGCACCGTAAAGCCCGCCGCGTGCAGTTCGCGCGCGAAGACCTCCTCGCTCCAGTAGTGCGGGCCGATCCGCTTGCGGCCCATCTCGAAGAGCGCGTTCGGTCCGATCCACAGCAGAGAGCGGGAGGCAGCCAGCGGCCCCTCGCGCCGCCTGACCTCGCGAAACGTCGAGGCCAGCCCGATGCGCCGCGTGTGGTTGACGAAGATGGCGTGCCCGCCGGGCCTGAGGATGCGGCAGGCCTCCTCCAGCACCCGGCGGGGCTCGGGGTGCGCGTAGAGCGAGTGGATGCTGACGATCTGATCGAACGCCCCGTCCCAGAAGGTGTTGCCCAGCGCCAGATCGGCGTGCTGGAAGGCCAGGTTCGACAGGCGCTTGGCCCGGCGCTTCTCGCGGGCCAGCTCGATCAACCCCCCATAGGGGTCGATCCCGACCACCGAGAAGCCCGCCTCGGCCAGGATGCAGCTGAAGTTGCCCGGGCCGCATCCGACCTCCAGGACCCGCACGTCGCGGCGCTGGGCGCCCTCGGGAACAGAGGCTTCCACGCGGGTCAGCACCTCGCGCTGCAGCGCCTGGTACGGAGCGAACTGCTCGAAGATGTAGTCGTAGACGACGCCATAGCCCACGGACACCGTGCGGTCGAGGCCCCACTGCAGGCCCCTGAGGATCGAGCGCAGCACGGAGGTGTCAGTTCCCTTTCCCGTCTCAGCCCGCGACAGCATGGGCGCCTCCTAGGTCCGGCCCTGAAGGGCCTGCCCGACGGCGGTGCGCAACTGGTCGCGCGTGAACGGCTTCAGCAGAATCGCGTTGAACCCCATCTCCGTCGCGTCCTCCACCACGTCCGAGGATCCGTGCCCCGTGAGCAGCATGAACGCCGTGTCGGGGCGGATCGCCCGGGATTGTTCGAAGACCTGGAAGCCATTCATCTCCGGCATCTTGTAGTCCACGATCACGAGGTCGAAGGGTTCCTTGCGAACGAGGTCGAGCGCCGCGTCACCACGGTTGGCGCCCTTGACGGCGTATCCCAGGGACTGGAGCATGTTCACGCAGAGCACCACCACCTCGCCCGCGTCATCTACGACGAGAACTTTTTGCTTGCCCCTGGGAAGGCTCATCGCGCTCGCCGCCGGCGGCTGACTAGTGAAAATACACTAGGGAGATCACCCGGGGACGCCGGCACGCCGCGAGGGTCCTGACCGCCCGACACACTGGACATCGTCAGCCTTTCCGCCCGACTCCAGGGGCGCAGAACTACTCGACAGGGTCGTTCTATCAGACTTATCAGGCTTGCTGGCGGGCTGTCAAACCGCCCTTCTCCGGGCTCACTTGCGCGACCACTGGCCGGAGTCGTCCTGCACCCAGGCCCCGGCGGGGGCGCGTTCCCGGTTGGCCTTGGCGAACGCGGCCTGAACCCGCGGCAGATCGCCGGCGGGCATGTTGTTCTGCTCGACCAGGGTGCGGTAGAGGAACATCCGGTCCCGGTTTTCAGCGGAGACCAGCGCGCCGAGGTTCGGCGGGCAGCCGCTGCCCGGCCGGACCTCGACGAGCCCCTGGCTGTTCTCGCCCAGACACCCTTTCGCCAGCGCCGCCGCCAGCTCCGGGTAGCGGGCGCGGCGCCACTCGACGACCGCCATCACCTCGGGCGTGCGTGTCTTGAGCTCCGGCGTCTGGGCCTCCGCGACCGCCGGCCCCCTCCAGGCGAACCGAGCGGCGGCGGGCGGGTTGGGCACGGGAGCGGAGCCGTCGCGCTTCGGAGCCGCCGGCGCCGGGGCCGAAGGCGCGGGCATTCGCACCAGATCCTCGATGCCCGAGGCGGCACTTTCGATCTTCTCCTGCGGGAACGTCACGTTGATCGTCACCGCAAAGCAGCCGGCGACCAGCAGCGGCAGCGCCGGGAGCCAGAGGGGAGCGGCCGGCAGGTGTACGTTCGCGCGCGTCATGGCGTGGTCCCCTTCGCGAACGTGCGCGCCAGCACCGCCAGCGGCACGTTCCGGAAATTGATCGCCTCCACCGGAGCCGGAAAGATTCCGAGCCGCTTCTTACCGCGCAGCGTCAAGTCCACGCGCCCGTCGCCCCGGCTCAGGCGGAGCTCGCCCTCGAGCGACTCGTACTGGAAGACGCGGAGGTTCTCGAGCGTCATCCGGAGCACGCCGCTCGACTCCGCCTGCACGGCCGCCGATTCGATCAGCCGTTCGATGGCGTCGATGCTGATCTCGCCCTCATCTTCGGAGTCCATGCGGACGAGGGCGACGAGCCCGTCCCTGGTCGTGTATTGGGCGCTGGCCAGATACCGCACCGTCCCCGTCAGGTGCGCCACGTTCGAGCCCGACTCGTGGACGAAGAGCGCGAGGTCCACCCCCTGGCCTTCCAGCCGGGCGCGGAAGGGCGCCGGCCGCCCGTCGAGGGCGGCCTCGAGCCAGCCCCGGCCGTGCCCTCCGTACTGGGTGTAGGAGATGTCGGGCAGCAGCAGCCGCCCCTCCGCGATGCGCGCGGTGCTCGTCGCCTGATCGAGCGTCAGGCCGTAACCCGCGACGCGCTCGACCGTCACCGACCCGGCCTGCGTGTCGGCGATCGCCCCTGACGCCACGGGAACCGTGGCTCGGAGGTCCGTGACCACGACGGGCGCGCCGAGGATGACCTGGGCTCGCGGAACGTTCGCCGTCAGCGTCCCCTGGAAGTCCAGACCGTCGGCGGTCCGGACCTCGCCCACGATCCGCGCTGACCCCGACAGCATCGCCGTCAGCGGCAGGGCCGGCGCGACCCGCCCGAGATCGTCCACTTTTCCGTCGACGGCGATGGGCCACAGCGCGCCCCCGCGCGAGCCGCCGGTGAGGACCCCGACAGGCTGGCCCTGGCGCGTGAGCGTCAGGGTCGCCGCGGTGACGCGGGCCAGGCGAGGCGGAACGGCGGCCGGGGCCAGGGTGACCGTCGCCTCGAGCGCCGCGTCCAGCGGGAAGGACCGTAGGGCGGTGGCCGTCAGCCCCCGCGCGAAAAGATCGATGCGGGCCGTGGACCGGGGGGGGCCGGCAACGCCGGAGAATCGCACCACCACGCTGCGCGCCGTCGCCTCGCCCGGGGGCGGATTCGCGCCCAGGCGCCGCGCTACGCGGAGCATGCTGAACGACTCGACGGTCACCTCGCCGTCGAAGGCACCGCTGGTCGCCTGGTAGGTCGCTCGAGCTCCGAGCGGACTGCCGTCGACCGCCCCCCGCGCCGTGCCCGAGATCCGCGGGCCGGCGGTGACCTCGGCCTCGCCCTCGAGACGGACGTCGGCTCCCCAGTCGAGGGCATAGTGGGACACCGTGAGGCGGCTGCCCCGCGCGTCGTAGCGCGAGGCGAAGTCGATCACGGTCGGCGTGGCCGCCGCGACGACCGTCAGGCGCCCCGTCGCCGTCACCTGACCATCGCCGAGCATGCTGAGATCGCTGCGGGCGGCCAGCGAGGCCGGTGGTGGCACCGCTGCAGGCCAAAGCCCCCCGAGCTGCCGGGGCTCGCCCGCGAGGTCGACCTCGATCCGGACGCCCCCGTCCGCCACGCCCGCGCTCCGGGCGTCGACCCTGAGCGCCCGCCCCCGACCGTCGGGCTCGAGCGCCAGCGCGAGCGTCAGCGTGCCACCGGTCTTGTCAGCGGTGAGCCAGAAGTGATGGACGCCGCGTGCGCGCAGCTCCCCGCCCTCGACGCGCAGGGTGAGAGCGCCGGGCCAGTCGAGCAGACCACGCAGGGGTGTCGCGAAGCGCGTCGAGCACCGCCCCCTCGGGCAGGCCGCCGGCGCTCTCGGAAACGGTCACCGTCGTCGTCCGGGCGACCACCGACAGGCGCCGCCCGCTGGGCGCCAGCCAGGGCAGCACGCCCCCGGTGACCTCGACGTCACCGATGCGCACGTCCAGCGGACGCCCGGCCGTCGCCGGCAGCCGGACGCCCCGGAGCCTCAGGCGCGAGCCATCCGTCGCCGCCCGCTCCACGCTGATCGGCAGGCCCGTGCGACTGGCGAGGACGCCGGTCAGGAGGCGGCCCAGGCGGCGTTCCTCGCCGAGGACATACCACCCCACCGCGAGCACGGCGACGGTCACCAGGGCCGCGAGGGCGAAGACGATCAGTGAACGTCGCCGGCGCACCCTCATAAGCTCACAGTAGCAGACGGTCGGAAGACGTCTCCGATTCGCCGGCGCCGCCGGCACGACGAGCGGGTCCGAGGAGCAGCTCTAGTAGCTGCGCGGCAGCCCCAGCACGTGCTCGCTGAGGTAGTTCAGCACCATCTCCTGAGAGATGGGCGCGATCTTGTAGAGACGGATCTCGCGCCACAGACGCTCGACGTGGAACTCCTTGGCGTAACCGTAGCCGCCGTGCGTTTGGACCGCGGCGTCGCACGCCTCGAAGCCCGCCTCGGCCGCCACCAGCTTGGCCGAGTTGGCTTCGGCGCCGCAGGGGCGGCCGTGATCGAAGAGCCACGCGGCCTTCATGGTCATCAGCTCGGCGGTCTCCAGCTTCGCCCACGCCAGCGCCAGCGGGTGAGCGACCGCCTGGTTCTGACCGATCGGTCGCCCGAAGACGACGCGCTCCTTGGCGTACTGGACGGCGCGCTCCAGCGCGGCCCGCCCGATGCCGACGGCCTCGATCGCGGTCAGGATGCGCTCGGGGTTCAGCGAGTCCAGCAGGTGGTAGAAGCCGCGGCCGATCTCGCCGACCACGTTATCGGCGGGAATCTCGAGGCCCTCGATGAAGAGCTCGTTGGAGTCCACCGCGGCGCGCCCCATCTTTTCGATCTCGCGCACCGTGATCTTCGAGCGGTCGAACTCGGCGAAGAAGAGCGTCATGCCCGCGAACGGCCGGGCGGGATCGCGGGGCGCGGTGCGGGCCAGCAGGAGCATGTGGGTGGCCTGCCGCGCGTTGGTGTTCCACACCTTGCGTCCATGGACGACGAAGCCGTCGCCGCGGCGCTCGGCCCGCGTCTCGATCCGCGACGTGTCCGTCCCCGCGTTGGGCTCGGTGACACCGAAAGACATGACGATCTCGCCGGTCGCGATGCGCGGCAGATGCCGCCGCTTGAGCGCCTCGCTGCCGTGCTTGACGAGCGGCATCGGCGGGAAGACGTAGAAGTGGATGGGCGAGGCGCCGCTGGTGCCGGCGCCGGCGGCGCAGATCTCGTGCAGGAGGATGGACGCCTCCGTCACCCCGAGCCCCGAGCCGCCGTAGGCCTCGGGAATGATGATCCCCAGCCAGCCGCCGGCGGCGAAGGCCTTGACGAACTCCCACGGGTACTCCGCCTTCCGGTCCTTCTCCAGCCAGTAGTCCGGCGGGAAGGAGCGCGCCAGCGTGGCCACGTCCTTGCGGATCAGCTCCTGTTGCTCGGTCAGTACGAAGTCCATGAGCCGGCCCTCCCGCCCTACTTCCGTCCCTCGCTGATGATCACCTCGAGGCGGGAGCGCCGCTCGCGCTCGCGCGCCAGGTCGCCCTCCACCGCCTTCGTGTCGTCCTGGGCGGCGCGAAGCTTCGCCTCCGCTTCGTCGGCCCGGCGCTCCAGCGCCTGCGCCTGCCTCCGGGCATCGGTCAACTGGCCCTGCAAGCGCTCGGTCGGCATCCCCCACCAGAGAAAGCCCGCCAGCAGGCCCACCACCAGCGCCGCGATCCCGACGATCACTGCCATCCGGTTCACCACGTCCTCCTCCCGCGGGTCAGCGCTCCCCGCCATGATGCTCGACACCACGGCCGACGACAACCGCCAAGTGGGCGGCCGGTCGGCCGCCGGCGTCCGCCCGGACCGTGCGCTGAGCACTGGTGCTATCATGGCGCGCCATGGGAGTCCAGGCCCTGTACGCCCTGCAGAACGGGTTCATGGGCGCCCCCCGCTCGCTGCTGTTTTACGGCGACTTTTCCGCCGAGCGCGCCCAGATTCCCGTCGCCTGCTACCTGGTGCGCGCCACCGACGGCACCATCCTCTTCGACACCGGCCTGTCGCCACGCGCCGTCCCCGGACTGCTCCGTAACGACCCGCTGGCGCGCTTCACGAACGAGGACCTGCTGGTCCACCGCCTGGACGTGCTGGGTCTGGAGGCCGACGACATCGACGTCGTGGTGCTCTCCCATCTGCACTATGATCATGCGGGCGGCACCGAGCTCTTTGCCCGGTCCGAGCTGGTCGTCCAGAAGGACGAGTACGCGTACGCGCATTACCCGGCGCCGTTCTTCGCGTCCTTCTATTACCGCAAGAACTTCGACCTGCCCGACCGCCGCTGGCGCCTGCTCGACGGCGACGCCGAGCTGGCGCCGGGCGTGACGGTGTTGCGCACCGAGGGCCACACCCCCGGCCACCAGTCGCTGCTGGTGGAGCTGCCGGAGAGCGGGCCCATCATCCTGACGGGCGACGCCTGTTACTGGCAGGAGCACCTGGACGCCGAGCGCGTGCCCGGCGTCGTCTGGAACCCGACGCTGGCGCTCCACGCCATCAAGCGGCTCAAGACGCTGGCGCGCCTGACCGGCGCCCGCGTCTTCCCGGGGCACGACCCCGAGTTCTGGCGAACCGTGAAGCAGTCCCCTGACCCGTACCGCTGAGCGGCCGGCCGCGTGGCCGGCGTGGAGGAGCGACCATGCGATCGAGGTTCCTGAGCGCGCTGCTGGTGACGCCGTTCCTGGTGGTCTTGGCGGGGTGGACGCCCGTCGGCGCGCAGACCCGCGAGCTCGTGATGGGCAACGTCAACCCACCCAAGCACGGGACCGCCCAGGCGGCCCAGCAGTTCGCCGACAAGGTGGCCGAGCTGACCGGCGGCAAGGTCAAGATCATTCACCACCACTCGGGGGCGCTGGGGGGCGAACGGGAGGTGGCCCAGCAGATCCAGCTCGGCACCGTCGACTTCGGCCCCATCACCACGGCGCCGCTCTCCACGCTGGTGCCCGAGATGTCGGTCTTCCAGCTCCCCTACATCTTTCGGGACTACCAGCACGTCTACGCCGCGCTCGACGGAAACGACGTCATCCGCAAATACTACGAGCCCGTGCTGGACCGGAAGGGCTTCAAGCTGGTCGGGTTCATCGCCGCCGGCTACCGCGGCATCTACGGCCACTACCCGATCAATTCCATCGCCGACGTGAAGGGCAAGAAGATCCGCGTGCAGGAGGACAAAATTTTAGTGGCGACGTTCAAAGCGCTGGGGATGATCTCCACGCCCATCGCCTTCCCCGAGGTGGCCACCGCGCTTCAGACCAAGGTCATCGACTTCGCCGAGGGCGGGATCAACACCTTCTACCACAACAAGTTCTACGACATCGTCAAGCACGTCGCGGATGTGCGCCACACCCACCAGGCCGTCGCCCTGATCATGTCCAAGGCCTCATGGGGCAAGCAGGACGCGGCCACCCAGAAGGCGATCATGGAGGCGGCCAGGCACGCCGAGCAGTGGAACCGGAAGTTCATCCTCGACGAGGACAAGGGGATCCAGGAGCAGGTCCGGGCCAAGGGCGTGTCGATCACCAAGCCCGACGCGACGCCGTTCCGCGAGGCGACGCGGAGCGTCTACGAGGAGTTCTACGCGACGCCGGCTGGCAAAGACGCGCGGAAGATCGTGGATCACATCCTCAGCATCAAGTAGGCGTGCCCGCTCCCGATCGGCCTTTCGGCCGCTGGGGCACCCGGCTCTACGACGGGCTCGGCCTGCTCGGAGGCGCCCTCCTCGCCGTGATGACGGCCGCCGTCTTCGTCCAGGTGGCGCTCCGCTACGTCGGCCGCAGCGCGTTCGACGGCATCGACGAGATTCCCCGCTACCTGTTCGTCTGGCTCGTGATGATCGGCGCCGCCGCCGCCATGCACCGCGGCGAGCACACGATGCTCGAGTACTTCCGCGACCGTCTGTCGCCCCGGGGGCAGGCCCTCACGAACGCGATCACCCAGGCCGCGGGCATCCTGCTGTTCCTCTCGCTCATCAAGACGAGCTTCGTGCTCGTCCCGAACTCGAATCTCCAGTCGAGCGCCGGCCTGAGCCTCTCGCTCGGCTATGTGTACGCGGCCGTGCCCGTCGGCGCGGCGCTCATCATCCTGCCCATGGCGTGGCGCCTGGTCGCCGCGGTGCGTGAGCTGTGGCCGAGACGCTCCTGATCGTCTTCGTCGTGTTCGTCCTCCTCGGCATGCCGATCGGCATCGCGCTCGGCGTCGGCACGCTCGCCGCGGCGACGCTCTACCCGGCGCTCAACCCGATCATCATCCCCTCGCGCTTCGTGGGCCTCCTGTCCGACTCGTTCCTGCTCCTCGCCGCGCCGCTCTTCATCCTGGCGGGGAACATCGCGGCGCGCGGGGGCGTGGCGCGCGCCATCATCGACCTGGCCACCGTGCTCGTGGGCCGCTTCCGGGGCGGGCTCGCCTACGTGAACATCGTGGACTCGATGATCTTCGGCGGGATCTCGGGCTCGGCGGTGGCGGACGTGTCGGCGCTCGGGACGTTCCTCATCCCGCAGATGGTGCGCAAGGGCTACGACCGTGACTTCGCGACCGTCCTGACGATCTGCACGGCGATCCTCGCGCCGATCATTCCGCCGTCCATCATCGCCGTGATCTTCGCGTGGATGGCCGACGAGTCGGTCGCGGCGATCTTCGCGGGCGGCTACCTGCCCGGGCTCCTCATCGCGCTCGGCATGGCGGTGCCGACGTTCGTGATCGCCAAGCGGCGGAACTACCCCAAGGAGCCCCCGCCCACCCTGGCGACGTTCACCCGCGCCCTCCGGAACGCGCTGCCGGGCTTGATGATCCCGATCATCATCATGGGCGGCATCCTCCTCGGCTGGTTCACGCCGACGGAAGCGGCGGCGGTCGCGGTCGTCTACGCGCTCGCGGTCCCGCCGCTCTTCTACGGGGAGCTCTCGTGGCGGGAGGTGCCGGGGATCTTCGCCGACTCGGCGCGGCTCAGCGGGGTGATCGGGCTCATCATCGGGCTGGTCGGGGCGTTCGGCTGGGTGCTGACCTACTCGAAGTTCCCATTCCGCGTCGCCGAGCTCATCTTCACCTTCGCCCCGACGTGGTGGCTCTTCATGACCTTCGTGATCGTGCTCTACGTCTTCCTCGGGACCTTCCTCACCCCGTCGGAGATCATCCTGGTCACGGTCCCGGTGCTCTTGCCCGGCGCGCAGGCGCTCGGCATCCACCCCATCCACTTCGGGATGGTGTGCGTGATCGCCTCCGCGGTCGGCCACGTGACGCCGCCCGTCGGCCTCTGCCTCTTCCTCGGCATGGCGATCAGCGGCCTGCCGATGGAAAAGCTCGTGAGGCCGCTGCTGCCGTTCCTGGCGGCGATTCTCGTCGTGCTCTTCCTGGTCGCCTTCGTGCCCGAGACGGTGCTCGTGATCCCGCGGCTCCTCGGGTTCGTCAAGTAGGCGGCGCCCGGAGCCGTCGCTCGATCACGATGAGGGCCACCAGCAGGTAGGCCACGCCGCCCGCGAGACCGCCGGCCACGTCGCTCAGCCAGTGGGATCTCAGGTAGAGCCGGCTCCAGGCGACGCCGAGGACGAGCAGGCACGCGAGGAGGGTGCCGAGCCAGCGGGGGACGCGCGGGACGCCGAGCGTCCAGAGCACGTAGACGACGGCGCCGAAGAAGACGGCGGCCCCCAGCGTGTGGCCGCTGGGGAATCCATACTCGGAGCCGCGCGGACGGGGACGCGACACGAGCCATTTGGTCACGGCGCCCAGCAGGAAGGCGCCGACGACGGTCGCGGGGACGAAGCGCGCCAGGGGATGGCCGAGGCGCCGGAGACCGACCCAGCCGAGTGCGGAGAGCGGCGCCAGGACCCAGCCCGACCCGAGGAGCGTCACCGCACGCATCGGCGCTTCGAGGAGCGGATTGCGTGCACCCTGGGCGAGCGCCTGCACCGTATAGTCGAGTGGGAAGAAGTACTGCGCGCGGGCGACCGCGGCGAGGGCCAGGAATGCGAGCACGGAGACCACGGCGAGGGGCACCACCACTCTCGGGAGTTTCACCGCCGGAAAGTATGCCATGAGCGTCAACACGGACGTCGCGGCCCGGCTCACGGCGCTCGACTGGCAGGCGATCGAGCAGTCGCTCTGGGAGTGGGGCTACGCGAAGACGCCGCCCGTGCTCACGCCCGCCGAGTGCGCCGAGCTGATCGCGCTCTACGCCGACGACGGCCGCTTCAGGAGCCGCGTGGACATGGCGCGGTACAAGTTCGGCGTGGGCGACTACAAGTACTTCGACGCGCCGCTGCCGCCGCTTGTCGAGGCGCTGCGCGGCCACGCCTACCCGGCGCTCGCGGCGATCGCGAACCGCTGGGAGGCCGCGCTGGGCACGGCGACACGCTACCCGCCCGATCTCCCGTCGCTTCTCGCCCGCTGCCGGCAGCGGGGCCAAACGAAGCCGACGCCGCTCCTCCTCCACTACGAGGCGGGCGGCTACAACTGCCTCCACCAGGACCTCTACGGCGACGTGGTCTTCCCCCTGCAGCTCACGGGCTTCCTCTCCCGCCCGGGCGTGGACTACACGGGGGGCGAGTTCCTGCTGATCGAGCAGCGGCCGCGCGCCCAGTCGCGCGGCGAGGCCGTGGCGACCGCGCAGGGCGAAGTCGTCATCTTCACGACGCGCTCCCGCCCCGCGCGGGGCGCGCGCGGCTACTACCGCGCCGTGATGCGGCACGGCGTGAGCCGCGTACGTTCCGGCTCGCGCTACACCCTCGGCGTCATCTTCCACGACGCACGGTGAGGGCTCAGCTAAAGGCTTAGTCCAGCGCGAGCCGGTCCCTTACAATAGCTGTCGAGGAGGAGGAGCGTTGGAAGTCCCCTCGGCAAAAGTTCCGCGCGTACCGACGCTGTCCGTCGTCATCCCGGTTTACAACGAGCGCGGCACGATCGAGGAAATTCTGTGGCGGGTCCAGCAGGTCGGGATCGACAAGGAAGTCATCGTCGTCGACGACGGCTCGACCGACGGGACACGCGAGCTCCTCCAGCAGATCGTCGATAGCACCGCGTCCGGCGAGGAGTCCACAATCCTCCCGAAGACCGGCCATTCGCTGACCACCGGGAACATCTCGATCTACCTCCAGCCGACGAACGGCGGCAAGGGCGCGGCACTTCGTCGAGGCTTCCGGCACGCGCGTGGGCGCATCGTCATCATCCAGGATGCAGACCTCGAGTACAACCCGCAGGAGTACTTCCAGCTCATCGATCCAATCGAGCGCGACCTTGCCGACGTCGTCTACGGGTCGAGGTTTCTCGGTGGGCCCCATCGCGTCCTCTTCTACAGACACTCGCTCGTGAACAAGGCCCTCACGCACCTCTCGAACATCTTCACGGACCTGAATCTGACGGACGTGTGGACGTGCTACAAGGTCTTCCGGCGAGAGGTTCTTCAGGGACTCACGTTGCGTGAGGAGCGGTTCGGCTTCGAACCCGAGGTGACGGCGAAGATCGCGCGAATGGGGTGCCGGGTGTTCGAGGTGCCGATCTCGTACGCCGGCCGAACCTACGAGGAGGGAAAGAAGATCGGCTTCCGGGACGCCGTCAGCGGGCTGCGCTGCGTATTCCGGTACAGCCTCTTCGGCTGATCTTCCCGTCAGATTCGCGCTCAGACCACGAATTCCCGGCCGTCCTCCGCCGCCTCGACACCGAGCGCGTCGAGGCGCCCCAGCACGTCGTCGCTCATGTGCGTCACGACGAGCCGGCGGCAGTCGAGCCGCGCGCGGTTCGCGAGCAGCGTCTGCGCGTCGAGGTGGAACTTGACGCGCTTGTCGACGAAGAGCGCCTCCGCGATGAACAGGTCGGCCGCTCGCGCCGCGTCGACCAGGACCTCGGTCCACTCGGTGTCCCCCGAGTAGGCGATCACCTTGCCGTCGCACGCCAGGCGCAGCGCGAACGACGGCGCCCCGCTGGCGTGCACCACGGGGAACGGCGTCACCGTGAACGGCCCGAGTCCCTGCGGCAGCCGCTCGGCCAGCTCGACGAAACGCGTGACGAATCGGCGCTCGACGGCGGTCGAGCCGGGGAACAGCACCTCCATCGTCGCGCGGACCCGCGCCTCGACGCCCGGTGGGCCGGCCACGGTGAGCGGCCGTGTGCGCCGCTTGAATTGAGCGTCGAGGATCAGGAAGGGCACGCCGCCGAAGTGATCACCGTGCAGGTGCGAGAGGACGACGGCGTCGATCGCCTGCGGGTCCACGCCGAAGCGGCGCATCGCGACGAGCGAGGAGGCGCCGCAGTCGAGCAGCACCTGCGCGCCGGCCGCCTGGACGTGGATGCACGTCTGGAACCGCCCGCCGCTGCCGAACGCATCGCCCGATCCGAGAAACCGGACCCTCACACACTCATGATATCGTGCCCCTGTGAGCCTCACGGCCCGGCTCGCGGAGTTCGCCGTCAAGACCGCGCTCGAGGACTGCCCGCCCGAAGCGCTCGCCCGCGTGCGCCTGGCCGCGCTCGATACGCTCGGCGTGATGCTCGCCGGCGCGGGCGAGCCCGCCGCGCGCGCCGTCCGCGCGGTCGCGCGCGCCGAGGGCGGCACGCCCCTGGCGACCGTCGTGGGCACCCGGTTCGTAACCTCCCCCGGGTGGGCCGCGCTCGCCAACGGCACGGCCGGGCACGCGCACGACTTCGACGACACAAACTTCGCGCTGATGGGGCACCCGAGCGTGCCGCTCCTGGCGGCCGCTCTCGCGGCGGGAGAGGCCGAGACGGCCGACGGGCGCGCCGTGACGCTCGCCTACATCGTCGGCTTCGAGGTCGGCGCGACTCTCGGCGCCGCGCTCAATCCCGAGCACTACACTCGCGGCTGGCACGCGACGTCCACGATCGGTACCCTCGGCTGCGCCGCAGCGGCGGCGCGGCTCCTGCGGCTCGACGTGATCCAGACGCGCCACGCCCTCGCGATCGCCGCCACGCACGCGTCGGGGCTCAAGGAGAACTTCGGCTCGATGACCAAGCCCTACCACGCGGGGCACGCGGCGCGGAACGGGATCCTCGCCGCGCAGCTCGCCCGCGAGGGGCTGACCGCATCCGAGTCGGCGCTCGAGGGCAAGCAGGGGTATGTCGCCGCGTTCGGAGGCGCCCGGCGGCTCGAGCCGGCGCTGGACGGGCTCGGCCGCGCCTGGCAGCTCCTCGCCTCGGGCATCGCGGTCAAGCCCTATCCGTCGTGCGCCCTCACCCACTCGGCGATCGACTCGCTCCTCGAGCTGCGCGCCGCTCACGGGCTGACGCCGCGCGATGTGACGGCTGTTGAAGTCGCCGTGAACCGCGTCGTTCCCGACGTCCTCGCCCACCCGCGGCCGACGACGGCGCTCGAGCGGAAGTTCTCGATGCAGTTCTGCGCCGCGGCGGCGCTCGCCGAGGGACGCGTGGACCTTCGCTCGTTCGAGGACGGCGAGGTCCGGAATCACGCCGTGCGCGACCTCATGGAGCGCATCACGGTGGTCGTGGATCCGGCGCTCCCGGACGAGCTCGCGCAGCACGCGTGGAGCCGCGTCACCGTGCGGGTGCGGGACGGGCGCACGCTCACGGCCGGGCCGCGCGGGGCGCGCGGGCATCCGGACACGCCCCTCAACCCCGACGCGCTCCGCGCCAAGTTCCGCGCGTGCGCGACGCTCGTCCTGCCGCGCGACGAGGTCGAGGGAGTCGCCGAGCAGCTCGCGCACCTCGAGGACATCCCCGACATTCGCGCCCTCACCTCGCGGCTCGCGGGCGACTCTGACTGAGGAGACGCGCATGGGCGTGCTCGACGGAATCAAAATTCTCGAGCTGGCGCGAGTGCCGCCGGCGGAGTTCCCCGGGATGCTGCTGGCTGACATGGGGGCGGACGTCCTGAAGATCGAGACCCCCGAGCCCGGGCGGCCGGCCGACGAGGACTGGGTCCGCCGGACGATCCACACGTTCACGAACCGCAACAAGCGCTCGATGACGCTGAACATGAAATCCGTCGACGGGCAGGAGATCTTCAGGAGGCTCGCCGCGAGCGCCGACGTGGTCGTCGAAGGCTTCCGCCCGGGCGTCATGAAGCGGCTCGGCGCCGACTATGCGACGATCGGCCAGCTGAACCCGCGCGTCGTCTACTGCTCGCTCTCGGGCTTCGGCCAGGATGGCCCGTACCGGGACTACCCCGCCCACGACATGAACTACCTCTCGCTCGCTGGCGTCCTCGGCCTGATCGGCGAGCCTGGCCGCAAGCCCGTCATCCCGCTGAACCTCGTCGCCGACTATGCCGGCGCCGGAATGCACGGCGCTCTCGGCATCGTCCTCGCGCTCTATGCGCGAGAGCGAACCGGGCGCGGCCAGCACGTGGACGTCGCCTACCTCGACACGTCGGTTTCGCTCCTCGCCGCGACGCCCAACATGCGCTTCTTCTTCAGCGACGGCCTGGCGCCGCGGCGCGGCGAAGGGTTCCTCGGGGGGTCCTACCCCTACTACGCGATCTACGAGACCCGCGACGGCAAGCTCCTCACGATCGGCTGCACCGAGCCGTGGCTCTGGGAGAACTTCTGCAAGGCGATCGGCCGCCCGGAGCTCGCGCGGTTCGCGCGCAAGCCCGACCAGTTCGTGCGCGCCGCCAACGCCGAGGAGGAGGCGGCGCGGCGCGAGATCGAGGCGATCATCCGGACGCGGGACCGCGACGAGTGGTTCGACCTCCTCACGAAGGCCGACGTGTGCGTGGGCAAGGTGTACGAGGTCGAGGAGATGGTGCGGGACCCGCAGCTCAACCACCGGCGGATGATCGTGGACGTCGAGCACCCGAAACACGGGCGCGTCCGACAGGTCGGCGTCGCCATCAAGCTCTCCGACACGCCCGGCGCGATCCGGAGCGCCGCGCCCCTGCCCTCCGAGCACACCGAGAACGTCCTGAAGGACCTCGGGCTCTCCGCCGCCGACATCGGGCGGCTCCGCGAGAAAGGCGTCATCGAGTAGCGCGCACGCGTGACGCGCGCCTGGCGGCAGCTCACCGTCCTCTCGCTCGCCGAGCTCGGCGCGCTCGGCCTCTGGTTCAGCGCCTCCGCGGTCTTGCCCGCGCTCCGGCGCGAGTGGGCCCTCGGCGACAGCGGGAGCGCGGCGCTCACGATCGCGGTCCAGGCCGGCTTCATCGTCGGCACGCTCGCGAGCGCGCTCGGCAACCTGCCCGACGTCTGGTCGCCTCGCACGCTCATGACCTGGTCCGTCGTCCTCGGCGCGGCGGCGAACGGCGCGCTCGCGCTCTGGGCGTCGAGCCTCGGCCCCGCGCTGCTACTACGCTTCGTGACCGGCGTGAGCATGGCGGGCGCGTACCCGCCGGCGATGAAGATCATGGCGACATGGTTCCGCGAGGGCCGCGGCCTCGCGATCGGGATTCTCATCGGCGCCCTCACGGTGGGCTCGGCGACGCCTCACCTGATCCGCGGCGTGACTGAGCTGCCGTGGCGGGGAACGCTCGGCGCCGCCTCCGTGCTCGCGGCCGCCGCGGCCGTGTTGGTCCAGGCCTTTGTGCGCGAGGGGCCGTATCGGTTCCCCGCGGCGCGTTTCGACCTCAGGATGGCCTTCGCGGTCTTCAGGGAGCGCGGCCCGAGGCTCGTGTGCTTCGGCTACCTCGGCCACATGTGGGAGCTCTACGCGATGTGGGCGTGGATCGGCGTCTTCCTCGCGGAGAGCCTCCGCGTGCGGGGCGGCGGGAGCTACGCGGGACTCAACGCGAGCGGCGCCACGTTCCTGGTGATCGCGGTGGGCGCGCTCGGCTGCTGGCTGGGCGGCGTGGTCTCCGACCGCTGGGGACGGACGACGCTCACGATGACCGCGATGGCGATCTCCGGTACCTGCGCCGCGGTGACCGGACTCACGTTCGGCGGGCCGCCCCTCGTCACGCTCGGGCTCGCGGCCGTGTGGGGGATTGCGATCGTCGCCGACTCGGCCCAGTTCTCCACCGCGATCACCGAGCTCTCGCCGCCCGCCTACGTCGGCACGGCCCTGACGACCCAGACGTGCGTGGGGTTCGCGCTCACGATGGTGTCGATCTGGCTGACCCCTCCGCTCGTGCGCTGGGCTGGCTGGCCGTGGGCGTTTGCAGCTCTCGCAATCGGCCCGGCACTCGGCGTCGTCGCCATGGGCCGATTGCGGATGCTCCCGGACTCGGCGAAGCTCGCAGGGGGGCCGCCGCTGATGGTCTCGCGCGGACAGCGCCAGGGGCCATCTCGGGGCCCCCCATCGTCTTACACGGCGAAGGGCTGGAGCAGCAGGCGCCTGAGCAGCCGCGCGCCGTGCTCGTCGAGCCACTCCCGCGTGGACTCGTAGCCGAACCGAAGCGC
>DASYUQ010000060.1 GCA_036001065.1 Candidatus Methylomirabilota bacterium | reverse complement strand
TTAGCCCCGATCCGAAATAAGCTCGCAGGTGAAAGCGGCACATGGCCGCGAACATGGGCGGTGTTCAGGAGATGGTTCGACCGCAGCCAGCGCCTCTATAGGAAGACGTGGGTGCGCACGTACCCACCCTGGCCACGGCCGCTACCGACGCCGCGTTTCCGCACATTCCTCGCCAAAAGAATTTCGGATCGGGGATAACAATTTCCTCTCCCGCCAGTCTTCGGCATCAACGGCTATGTCCCTGTGCTCGGTGGCGCGGCTCAAGCAGATCGACCCCTCGGGGCCGCGGGGACTCGCCGAAGCTGATCGAGACGCTCGAAGGCCTCGAGATGAAGGACAGCGACGACGGCTTCGCCCGCCGGGCGCTGAACCGGTAGGCCTTCACCGTTTCAGGAGGCGGCGTCCAGCACCTCGCGCACCGTGCGCGCCAGCGCGTCGACGGTGAACGGCTTCTGGAGGAAGTTCTTGCCGGAGCGGAGCAGGCCGTGCTGCCGGATGAGCTCGTCCGTGTAGCCGGAGATGTAGAACGCCTTGGCGCCCGGGCGGTCCGCCGTCAGCCGCTCGACCAGGCTCGAGGCCGTCAGCCCCGACATCACCACGTCCACGATGAGCAGGTGGATGAGCCCCTGGTGCCGCTCGGCGATCTGCAGCGCCTCCTCTCCGTTCCGCGCCTCCAGAACGGTATAGCCGTGCAGCCGGAGGACGTCGCAGATCAGCTCACGCACCGGCGTCTCATCCTCGGCGACGAGCACTGTTTCCTTCCCGCTCCAGGGGTCCGTGTCTGACATGATCCGCGTCTCCCGTGATGGCGGCTCGCGCAGCCGTTGGTTATCGACCAGCGCCGCTTCCCGCGCCTGGCTCAGCTTCATCGACGACCGGTCGTCCGACGACGGCGGGCGCTCAAGGCCGGTCGTCATCACGCGGCGGGCCCCCGGGAGGCTCGGGAACGAGCGGCAGGACGATCCGGAACGTCGTCCCGACGCCGCGCACGCTCCGGAAGTCGATGCTGCCGCCGTGATCCTCGACGATCTTGTGCGTGAGCGCGAGGCCCAAGCCGGTGCCGCCCTCCTTGGTCGTGAAGAACGGGTTGAAGACCCGGTCCGCCTCGGCGGGGGCGATGCCGCTGCCCGTGTCTTCGAGTTCGATTTTCACCCCCCGGTTGAAGGCCCGCCGCCAGGAGGGGCGGACGTTACCGCCGTCGTCCCAGCCCAGGCGCAGCAGGAGGCGCCCGCCCGTCCCCATCGCCTCCAGGGCGTTGGTGACCACGTTGACCAGCGCCCGGTAAAGCGCGTCCTCGTCGGCCTGGATCGGCGCCACGTCGCGCGCGTATTCGCGGAGCACGGTGATCTGCCGGGACTCGATCTGGTTGGCGTGCAGGTCCACCACCCGATCCAGCAGGCTGGGGAGGCGGACGAGCGCGAAGGTGAGGCGGGGCGGGCGCGCCAGCTCCAGCAGCCGCTCGACGATCTCGTTGATCCGTTCCAGCTCCCGGGGAACGACGCTCTGGAACCGCTCCCGGAACCGCTCGTCCTCGAACCGGCGCGTGAGGTGGCGGCTGAACGTCAGCGCCGACGTCAGGGGCGTCTTGATCTCGTGGGCCAGGCCGGCGGCGAGCGTGCCGAGCGCCGCCAGCCGATCGGAGCGCCGGAGCCGGCTCTCGAGCTGCCGCATCAGGGTGAGGTCGCGGAAAATGACGACGGCGCCGAGATCCTTGCCGTCGCTGCCCTTGAGGGGAGCCGTGCTCAGCTCGATGGGAAGCGAGGCGCCCGTCCGCCGCTTGAGCGTCTGGGCCACGTTCGTGATGGGCGCATGGCTGGTGAGCGTCTCCATCAGGATCTCGCCCAGCTCCGGGGTATGCGAGAACACCTCCGTGCAGTACCGCCCCGCCGCTTCGCCCGCGAAGAATCCGGTGAGCAGCTCGGCGGCGGGATTGAGGGTGACCACCCGGCCGCCGAGATCGACGGTGACGATGCCATTGGTCAGGGAGTTGATGATGCTCTCCATGTAGCTCTTGAGATCGGCCAGCTCCTCGAAGCGTCGCTTCAGCTCCCCGTGGACCTCTTCCAGGGCCGCGCGCTGCTGGAAGAGCTGGGCGGCCATGTGGTTGAAAGCGATCGCCAGGCGACCGATCTCGTCCGATGTCGCGGGCTCGATCCGCTGGTTCAGCTCGCCGCGGGCGATGGCCGCGGCGCGCTCCTCGAGCTGGTGGACCGGTCCGGCGATCCGGCGGGCCACCAGCGCGGCGGCCACGCCTCCGACCAGGAGCGTGGCCAGGGCCAGCGCGGCCAGCTCGAAGCGCGTCCTGCGGATCTCCGCCTCCATCCGGCGTTTCGAGAGCCCGACCCGCACCGTGCCCCACTTCTGGCTGGCCACCAGCACGGGCACGGCGAAATCGTAGAGGGCCTCGCCGGAGCCGGGCGCCCTGGCGTGCTGGGTCAGCGGCACGTCGGTCTTCGCCGCCCGCTCGTGCTCGAGGCCGTCCGGGTAGGAGCCGACGCGCTCTGGCCGGCGGCTGTGGGCAGCCACCTTGCCTTCGCCATCGAGCACGATCGCGTAGACGACATCGACCTCGGCAGCAGCCCGCGCCACGTTCTGCTCCAGCGCGGTGAAGTTGTAGAGGAGGAGGGGGCCATAAGAGATCGCGGCCAGGTTGCGGGCCAGGACTTCGCCCCGGCGCTCGAACTCTTCGATGATCGTGTCGCGCTGGCGGCGCTCGACGACGACGATCACGGCGGCCATGACCAGGGCGATGACCAGTACCGTGCCCCAGAGGAGCTTCGCCTGGAGCGAGCGGAACCCGAGCCTCATCGACGACGGCTCCGCGCGCTCATGGGCGCCGCTCCAGCCAGATCTT
>DASYUQ010000059.1 GCA_036001065.1 Candidatus Methylomirabilota bacterium | reverse complement strand
AGGCGCTCGAGCCTGAGAGGATCGCGGGCCACGGGCATGGTGGAGTGAAAGATACCGCACCGCGCCCGGGAGGAGGAGAGCGCTCTGGCGGTGTCCCCCCGCCAGAGCGCGCAAGCGCGTCAGCGCTTACTTGGCCTTCTGACCACCCTGCTGCTGGCCGCCCTGCTGCTGACCGCCCTGTTTCGGCTGGCCGCCCTGCTGCTGGCCCTTCTGCCGGTCCTGCTCCTTGTCGAGCTGGACGGGCTCGCCGCTTTCCTCGTCGTCGCGCTCGCGTCGCCGTTCCTCCCTGGGTTCGGGCTTGAGAGTGTCCGGCCCGGGCTGCGGCGTGAACTCACGACATCGCGAGACTCCTTTCTGTCGATTGCCACTGACGTTGACAGACTCGCTTGGAGCAAGGCCTGTACCAGAACACTCCGCGCCGCCGCTGTAATACCTGGAATGTAAGGCTGGTCAGTCGACTGGCTCGATCCGCTCGAGGGCCCAGGCGGCGGCCCGGCGAGCGACAGGGTCGTCGTCATCCAGCAAGCGCCGGAGGGCGGGGCGGGCCTCGGACGCGCGCCGGTTGCCCAGCGCCACCGCCGCGTTCCTGACGAGCCCGCGGCGCTTGGCGCGCGAGATCGCGCTGCCGCGGAAGCGGGCGCGGAACGCGTCATCGTCGAGGGCCAGCAGCGCCTCGAGAGGACCCAGGGGCGCCGACGCCGCCAAGGCCGGCTCCCGGGTGGGCGGCGCCTTCCGGTTCCAGGGACAGACCTCCTGGCAGACGTCGCAACCAAAGACCCAGTCGCCGACGGCCGGGGCGAGCTCGGGGGCGATGTCGCCCCGATGCTCGATCGTCAGGTACGAGATGCACCGGCTCGCGTCGAGCACGTACGGCGCGACGAAAGCCCGGGTCGGGCACGCGTCGAGACAGGCCGTGCAGGCGCCGCACCGGTCGGGCTGCCGGGCCTCCGCGTCAAGGGTGGCGGTCGTCAGCACGATCCCGATGAAGAAGTACGAGCCCAGCTCGGGCGACAGGAGGTTCGTATTCTTACCGATCCAGCCGAGCCCCGCCTGCGCCGCCAGGTCCCGCTCCAGGACGGCGCTCGTGTCGACCGCGACGCGGCTCCGGATCCCGGGGCCGGCGGCCTCGTCGATGAAGGCGGCCAGGGCTCGGAGCCGCGGCCGGATGACGTCGTGGTAGTCGCGCCCCCTCGCGTAGCGGGCGACCGGGCGCCAGTCGTCGGTGGCGCTCCCCGGCGCCGGGTTGTAGTTCAGGGCCACCGCGACGATGGAGCGGGCGCCAGGCAGCAGGCGCGAGGGGTCGACCCGCTCGGCGCGCGTGCGCGCGAGATAGTCCATCGTCCCCGCATGCCCGGCGTCCAGCCACCGGTCGAAGGCGGCGGCGTGCTCCGGCGGCGCCGCGGGACCGACGGCGACGCGGTCGAAGCCCAGCTCGCGCGCCCGCGCGGTGACGGCCTGGGTGAGCGCGGTCCCCAGGAGCCTCATCGGCGCCGCGCCTTGACGATCAGGTGCGCCCGCGTCAGCGTCCGGCCCCCCTCTTCGAGGAACTTGATGTAGCGGAACCAGCGGCCGTCGACCCGCCACCTCTCCTCCAGCCCCACCACCGCCGCCAGCGCCTCCTCCACGGAAGCGAACGTCTTCACCTCGCGGTCCATTTCGAGGTGCTCGATCTCGAACCCGGTCCGCTCGAGCAGGCCGCGCGCTTGCGCTTCGTCGTAGGCGAAGCGCGAGCGGCGTCCGGTCTCCCGCCACTGATCGGCGTGGAAGGCCACGAACGCGAAGACCTGCCCCGCGCGGAGCGCGCGGCCGGCCCGCTCCGCGATCGCGTCGGACATGCAGAGGTGGGCGGCCACCAGGTCGGGGGCGAAGGCGCCGTACTCGACCGTTTCGGCGTCGGCGACGATGAACTCGACGTGGGCGAGGCCGAGCGCCTCGGCGCGGCGGACCGCCTCGGCGATCGCTGTCGCATCCCGGTCGATGCCGACCACGCGCCGGCAGTGCCCCGCCAGCGTCAGTGCGAGCCGGCCGCGTCCGGTGCCGACGTCCAGGACGGCGCGTTCCCCCAGCCGCTCCGCGGCGAGGAGGCCGAGGAACAGGGGACTGATCCCCTCAGCGGTGGTCGTTCCGGGCCGCACGCGACCATGCTATCGTGGCGGCCCCGGCCGCGCATCTGTGGATCCCGCCCGCCGAGGCCTACCGGGACGCGGGGCGCTGAGGGCGGAAGGCGTCTCCGGCGGCCCTGACCGGCGAGAACCAGCGCTGGGCGATGACGGTGGGAATCACCGCGCTCGCCACCACGACGCTCACGAGGACCGAGAACTGGGCGCGGTCGAGGATCCCCGCGTTCAGGCCGTACAGCGATGAGATCGTCCCGAAGGTCAGGCCGGTCGACATGAGCAGGGTCGTGAACATCGCGTCGTTCCGAACGTAGCGCCGCGCCACCGGGTAGATCCCGCAGAACTTGGTCACCTGCTTGACGGCGAACAGCGCCAGCAGCAGGCCCACGTTCGCCCACACCAGCGCGAGAGAGACGTTCATCCCCCCTTTGAGGAAGAAGAACGGCGTCAGGAGCGCGAAGGCCACCACTCGAAACCGCCGCGTCAGCGCCGGATGCTCGTGGAAGACCCTGGCCAGCGCCAGCCCGAGGACGAACGCGGGAAGGACGGCGTGGCTCTGAGCCTTCTCGGCCAGGAACATCAGGACGAGGAGGGCGGCCACGGCGCCCTTGATCTCCGGCTCGATGACCCGCTCGCCGTAACGGGAAAAGAACCACGGCTGCAGCGCGATCATCGCCCAGACGATCGCGACGGACACGCCCAGGAAGGGCAGGAGCCACCACGTCGGCCGGATGAACAGCAGGGCCAGCGTGAGGGCCACGCCGAAGTCGGTGACGAAGGTGGACGCCATGATCAGCTTCCCCAGCGGCGTCAGCGTCAATCCCGTTTCCACCAGCACCGCATAGACCACCGCCAGCGAGGTGGTGGAAAGCGCGACCCCGGCGATCTGGGCCGCCGGCGTCGACCAGCCGAGCGCCCAGGCGCAGAACAGCCAGGCTCCGAGGAACGGAGCGGCGAAGGAGAGGCCGCCGATGACGACGCTCTCCTCGAGCTTGTCCCGCATGATCCGGGGGTCGACCTCGGCCCCGGCCAGGAACGTCAAGAGGATGCTGCCGAATGACGCCAGAAAGTCCATCCAGGGCGGGCTCTGCAATCCGAACGCGTTGCCGGCGATGACCCCGAGGCTGATCTCGATGAGCGCGACCGACACGCCGAGCTCTACCGAGGCGATGCTGGCGAGCAGGACGAGCAGGCCGCCGATGACGGCGATGGAGAGACTTTCCAAACGGCTATTCCCTCCTAAAAAAGAACCCCTACCGGCGCTTACCGGTAGGGGTCATCAGCCCCGCGATCCGCGAGGCGGTTTCAGGCGAACCCCATCGCCCTCAGCTGACTAGGTCAGGTGCGATTATGCACCGCTCCGTTCCACCGTCAAGGCTCCCAACCCATCAACCCGTGACCGCCCCCTCCGAGGCCGAGGAGACCAGCCGCGCGTACTTGGCCATCGCTCCGGACCTATAGCGGGGCCGGGGGGGCTTGACCGCCTTCAGCCGCTTCCGGAGCTCGGCCGCCGGGAGCTCGACGTCGAGCCGCCGCTTCTTGATGTCGATCACGACCGTGTCCCCGTCCTTGACCGCCGCGATCGGACCGCCGACGGCCGCCTCGGGCGCGACGTGGCCGACCATGAAGCCGTGGGTGGCTCCGGAGAATCGGCCGTCGGTCATCAGCGCCACCGAGGCGCCGAGCCCCGCGCCCTGGAGCGCGCCGGTCACCTGCAGCATCTCGCGCATACCGGGGCCGCCCTTGGGCCCTTCGTAGCGGACGACGATGAAGTCGCCGGCCTTGATCTTCCCCGCCTTGACGGCCGCGAACGCGTCCTCCTCCCGGTCGAAGACGCGCGCCCGGCCGCGAAAGACCGACTGCTCGTGCCCCGCCAGCTTGGCCACGCAGCCCTCGGGGGCCAGGTTCCCGCGCAGGATGGCCAGACCGCCGTGGTGCGCGATCGGGTTGGAGAGCGAACGAATCACCTTCTGGCCGGGCGCCTCGCGGGCGGCGCGGGCCTCCTCGCCAATGGTGCGGCCGGTGACCGTCATCTCCTTGTCGTTCAGCAGCCCGGCCTCCAGCAGGCGCTTGGCGACGACGGTCATGCCGCCCGCCTCGTGCATCTCGGGCGCCGTGTAGTGGCCCCAGGGCTTCATGTCGGCCAGGAGCGGCGTCTTGCGCGAGATCCGGTCGAACTCGTCGATGGTGAGCCCGACCTCCGCCTCCCCCGCCACCGCCAGCAGATGCAGCACCGCGTTGGTGGAGCCGCCCGTGGCCATCACGCCGGCGATGGCGTTGTGGAGCGCCTTGCGGGTGATGATCTGGCGCGGCCGCACGCCCTTGCGCAGCAGATCCATCACCAGGCGGCCGGTCTCGACGGCGACCTCGTCCTTGCGCGGATCGACGGCCGGCACTCCGTTGAAGCCCATCGGGGAGACGCCCAGCATCTCGAAGGCCGTGGCCATCGTGTTGGCCGTGAACTGGCCGCCGCAGGCGCCGGCGCCCGGGCAGGCCCGGTTCTCGATCTCCTTGAGCTCGCGCTCGCCGATCTTCCCAGCGTTGAACGCCCCGATGGCCTCGAAGACGTCCTGGATGGTGAGCCGACGGCCCCGATGCTCGCCGTAGAGGATGGAGCCACCGTAGAGCATCACGCTGGGGAGGTTCAGGCGCGCCATGGCCATGACCATCCCGGGGATGGTCTTGTCGCAGCCGGAGACCCCCACGAAGGCGTCGAGCAGGTGGCCCCGCGCGACCAGCTCCACGGAGTCGGCGACGACCTCGCGGCTGATGAGCGAGGCCTTCATGCCCTCCGTCCCCATGGCGATGCCGTCCGTGACCGAGATCGTGTTGAACTCGATCGGCGTGCCGCCGGCGGCGCGGATGCCCTCCTTCACCTTCTCGGCCACTTTCCGGTGGTTCCAGTTGCAGGGCGTGAACTCGCTCCAGCAGTGGGCGACGCCGACGAGCGGCCGGGCCAGGTCCTCGTCGGTGAAGCCGATCGCCTTGAAGAAGGAACGGGCGGCGGCGCGGTCGGCGCCGTCGAGCAGGACACGGCTCTGGTGACGGGGATCGAACGTCATGGTGACACGACTCCCTTCTGCGGAGTGGCCGCGGCCGGACGCTTGGCGACCAGGAAGGTGAAGCGCCCCCGCTGGACCACCACGCCGCGCTGATCGATGACCTCGTGGTCCTCGATGATGATGCCGCCCTCGCGCCTGGAGCGGCGCAGCGCGGCGCGGGAGGCGCCGTAGACGGTGTCGCCGGCGCGCAGCGGCTGGAGGAACTGCCACTCGACGCTGAGGAAGGCCGTGACGGCCAGCGGCGGGCGCGGCACGCGCCAGCCGAGTCCCGTCGACAGGCACAGCGGGAGCAGCTCGGGCACGGCGCCGGGATCATCCACCGGCTCGCCGGCCAGGCCCCGAAAGAGGTTCACGTGCGCCTCGGTGAGGGTGATGGCCGGCGTGGCGAGCTCTTCGCCGACCCTGACGTCCTCGAAGTAGGTCAGCTCAGCCGGCACGCCGCTCCACCATCAGGTCGGTCTCGCCCTCCTGCACCACCTCGCCGCGCTGGTTCAGCACCTTGCGCTCGAGCGTGATGAGCCCGCGGTCGGGCTTGGCGGTCTCCTTCTTGGCGATCACGCGCGCCCACAGGCGGATGGTGTCGCCGATCTTGATCGGGCCCTTGAACTTCCAGCGGAGGCCGACGAAGGCGAGCGTGGCGTAGGCCTGAGTGGCCCGCGTGAAGAGGCCCGCCTGGACGGCGAGGCCGAGCAGGCCGTGGGCGATCCGCTCCCCGAAGATCGACTGCTTCATGAACTCGGCGTCGGTATGGAGCACGTTGTAGTCGCCCGACAGTCCGGCGAAGAGCACGATGTCCGTCTCGGTGACCGTCCGACCGGGCGACTCGTACTCCTCGCCCAGCTGGATGTCCTCGAAATATCGTCGGGCGACCGTCATGCCCGCGTAGGATACCACAGCGCCCCTCGTTGACCCCGCCCGCGAGGCGGTGCTATTCTCGCCGCACCCTAGCGACCATTTCCGCGTTTCTGGAGGCAGGACATGGAGCGACGCAGGTTCATCGTGAAGGCCGGCGGCGTGCTGGTGGCCGCCGGGGCGACGGCAGCCGTCGATGCGCCCAACGTCATCGCCCAGCCCAAGTACCAGTGGCGGATGGCGACCAGCTGGACGCCGGCGCTGGACGTGCTGCAGGGCAACGCCCAGCGGTTCGCCAAGATGGTGGACGACATGAGCGGCGGCCGCTTCAAGATCCAGGTCTATGCCGCCGGCGAGCTGATCCCGGCCTTCGGCGTCTTCGACGGCTGCTCGCAGGGAACGCTGGAGATGTACAACTCGGCCGCCTACTACTGGGCGGGCAAGGAGGCGGCCTGCCAGTGGTTCACCGGCGTGCCCTTCGGCATGAACCCGAAGGGGCAGTACAACTGGTATTACTTTGGCGACGGCCTCAAGCTCTGGGAAGAAGCCTATAAGCCTTTCAACCTCGTCCCGCGTCCGTCGGCCTCCACCGGTGTCCAGATGGGCGGCTGGTTCCGCAAGAAGATCAACACCATCGCCGACTATAAGGGCCTCAAGTTCCGCATGCCCGGCCTGGGCGGAAAAGTCATCGCCAAGGCCGGGGCCACCGTGGTGCTCACCCCCGGTGGCGAGATTTATACGGCGCTGGAGCGCGGCGTCATCGACGGGTCGGAGTGGGTGGGCCCCCACGACGATATGAAGCTTGGGCTGCATCAGACCGCTCGTTACTACTATTATCCGGGCTGGCACGAGCCGGGGACAACCGGCGAGTTCGTCTTCAACAAGAAAGCCTACGAGTCGCTGCCCGTCGATCTCCAGCGTATCCTGGATCACACCGCAACTGCGATCCACACGCTGGAGTACGGCGAGTATGAAGCGAAGAACATCGTCGCGCTGGAAAAGCTCCGCACCGAGTTCAGGAACAAGGTGGAGATCCTACCTTTCCCGGCCGACGTGCTCAAAGAGCTGCGGAAGCTGGCGACCGAGGTCAACAAAGAGGAGTCGGATAAGAGCGCGATCGCCAAGAAAGTCTACGAATCCTATAGCAAGTTCCAGGCCGGGCAGCGATCGTGGGACATCATGACGGAGATGGCGTTCCACAACTTGATCTCCGCGTAGCCGGAGGTGGAGCCGGCCCTGGTGCCCTGAGAAGGGGTCGCGAGCGGCGGAGCATCTGCTCCGCCGTTTCTCTTTCGGGCCCGATATAATTGGCCTCGATGACAGCGCGGTGGCTGACGGTCCTCCTGTTCCTGTACGTCGCGCTCGACTTCTCGAACCCGCTGATGCCGGGCGCGGTGAGCTTCGACGCCGACGACTCGGTGGAGGGAGTTCGGGCCGAGCGTCCCCGAATCGACGACCAGGACGCCATCGGGGTTCCGACCCTGCCCCCCCGCCTGATCGCGCCGGAGCCGGGCCATCCCCTGCCGTCGCGCTGGGTGTCGCGGCGCGGCCGGTCGCACCACCGCATCTTCGTGCCGACGCTGGTCCACGCCAGTCCCCCCGAGCGAAGGTCGTCTCTCGAAGATCACTAGCTTCCGCCATCCGCTCTCGTCCTGATCGCCACCGCCCTCAGGGGCGGTGAACCTCCCTTCCAACTGCACAGGAGAGTGAGATGGCAAAGTCTGACAAGACCGGGATTCTGGTCGCGGTCGGGATGCTGGCGGTCGCGCTCGGCATCATCGCCATCCTGAAGCTGGTCATCGGGTGATGGAGGGCGATCCGGCGGCGCGAGTTGCCGCATTCGCGCTGCAACTGGCCGTCGTGCTGATGGCCGCCCGGATCGCCGGCGAGCTGGCGGAGCGAGCGCTCCGCCAGCCAGCCGTCGTTGGGGAGATCGTGGCCGGAGTCATCATCGGCCCCTACGCGCTGGGGGGCGTCGCGCTTCCCGGGCTCGGCCCCGTCTTCCCGGTGCCGGACGCCGGCGGTCCCCTTCCCGTGTCCATCGAGCTCTACGCCCTCGGACAGCTGGCGGCGGTCCTGCTGCTCTTCGTGGCCGGTCTGGAGACCGATCTCGCGCTCTTCCTGCGCTACCTCGGCCCCGCGGCGCTGGTGGGTCTGGGCGGCGTGCTGGTGCCGTTCGCAGCGGGTGCGGGCGCGACAGTGCTGGCCGGGGCGGCGCCTTCGTGGAGCCACCCCACGGCGCTGTTCGTCGGAGCCGTCATGACCGCCACGTCGGTCGGCATCACCGCGCGGGTCCTGGCCGACCTCGAGCGGATGGACACCCCGGAAGCCGTCACCGTGCTGGCGGCGGCGGTCGTCGACGACGTCCTGGCCATCATGGCGCTGGGCCTCGTCGTGAACATCTCGCAGCAAGGCCGCGTCTCAGCCGGCGAGCTCGGGGCCGTGGGCCTGAAGGCGTTCGGGATCTGGATCTTGATAACTGCGGTCTTCCTCCTCGGCGCCGCCCGGTTGGAGCGCGCGATCAACGCTTTCCGGAGCGCGGGCGCCCCGGTGGCGCTGGCGCTGGCGGCGTGCTTCCTGGCCGCCTGGGTGGCCGAAGCCTTCGGGCTGGCCATGATCATCGGCGCCTACTCGGCCGGGCTCGGGCTCTCGGCGCGACCGCTCGCACACCGCCTCCAGCAGGAGCTGCAACCCATCTACCGTTTTCTGGTGCCGGTCTTCTTCGTCCTCGTCGGTATGCTCGTCGACGTGCGGTCGCTCGGGGGCGCCATCGAGTTCGCCCTCCTGATCACGGCGCTGGCGGTGGCCACCAAGATCGTGGGCTGCGCGGCGCCCGCGCTGGCGGTCGGCTTCAACGGGCTGGGCGCGGCCCGCATCGGCGTGGGCATGCTGCCGCGAGGCGAGGTCGCGCTGATCATCGCCAGCGTCGGCCTGACCGCCGGCGCGATCGACCACACGGTTTTCGGCGTCGCGGTCGTGATGACGCTGGTCACGACGGTCCTGGCGCCCGTCGTCCTGGTGCCGCTGTTCCGGAACCCCCGGAGCGGCCGGCGAGGCGGCGCCCCTGGTGCCGTTCCAACTATTCGCGCCTAGGAAGGCACCGTGTACGTCGTTCGTGGACAGATTTAGTATCAACAAGTTGGAACGGCACTAGCCCCTAGCCCCGGAAGAACCGGATGAGGGCGAACACGATTTGCGGGTAGGTGATGATCAGCGCCAGGCCGATGAGCTGGAGCGCGATGAAGGGCACCACGCCGCGGTAGATCTCCTCGGTCTTCACCTCGGGAGGCGCCACGCCGCGCAGGTAGAAGAGCGCGAAGCCGAAGGGCGGGGTGAGGAACGACGTCTGGAGGTTCACGCCGATGATCACGCCCAGCCACACCGGATCGAAGTGGAAGTGCTGCACCAGCACCGGCGTCAGGATGGGAACGTGGATGAAGCAGATCTCGAAGAAGTCGATGAAGAAGCCGAGGAAGAAGATGACGCCCATGACGATGGCCAGCACGCCGTAGGGCCCGAAGGGCAGGTTCAGGAGCAGGTCCTGCACCAGCCTGTCCCCGTTGAGCCCGCGAAACACCAGGCCGAAGGTGTTGGCGCCGATCAGGATGATGAACGAGAGGCTGGTGATGCGCGTCGTCGTCCGCATGACGTCCTTGAGCATCGGCACCGAGAAGCGCCCCTTGAGCATCGTGAGCATGAGGCCGCCGGCGGCGCCCACGGCCGCCCCCTCGGTCGGCGAGGCGATGCCCACGAAGATCGAGCCGAGGACGGCCACGATCAGGATGAACGCCGGCGCCAGCGCGAGGGCCACCCGCTTGAAGGCTTCGGTCCGGAAGGCGGCGATCTCGGCCTCGGGGATCGGCGGGCAGAGGTGGGGCCTCAGCTGCCCCAGGATGGCCAGGTAGATGATGTAGAGCCCGACGAGCACGAAGCCGGGCAGGAACGCTCCGATGTAGAGGTCGCCCACCGAGACGCCCAGGATGTCGCCCAGGAGGATCAGGATGATGCTGGGGGGGATGATCTGGCCCAGGGTCCCCGCCGCGCAGATGGTGCCGGTGATCAGCTCCTTGTTGTAGCCGCGCTTGAGCATCGTCGGCAGCGACACCAGACCCATCGTGATCACGCTGGCGCCGACGATGCCGGTGGAGGCGGCCAGGATCGCGCCCACCACGACGACGGAGATGGCGATGCCGCCCCGCAGCTTCCCGAAGACGAGGGCCATGGTTTCCAGCAGCTCTTCGGCCAGGCCTGATTTCTGCAGGGCCACGCCCATGAACACGAAGAGCGGGACCGCGGTGAGGGTGAAGTTCGTCATCGTCCCCCAGATGCGCAGAGGGAGCAGGTCGAAGAAGGACAGCCCGAAGCCGATGAGGCCGAACAGGAGCCCGTTGAAGATCAGGCTGAAGGCGACCGGAAAGCCGAGGAACAGGAAGACGATCATCCCGATGAACGTCATCGCCGCGAGTACCTGGTCCCACGGCAGCCCGAACATCAGTGGATTTCCTTGACGCGCTCTTCCCGTGGTCCGCGCTCTTCCCAGCCCATGGCCCAGTAGAAGTTCTTGATGGCCTGGGAGATCCCCTGGAGGATCAGCAGGACGAACCCGACGATGATGACCGCCTTGTAGGCCCAGCGGGCCGGAATGCCGCCGGGGTCCGGCGACCCTTCGTTCACTGCGAAGGAATGCTTGACGAACGGCCACGTGGTGTACAGGATCAGCAGCGCCGAAGGGAAGAAGAAGACAAAGAGCAGGACGAAGTCCAGGGCCGCCTTCGTACGCGGTGAGAGCTTCGCGTAGATGATGTCGATGCGGACGTGCTCGTCGTAGAGCATCGTGTAGCCGGCCGCGAGCAGGTACACCAGGCCGAAGAGGTGCCACTCCAGCTCCTGGACGAAGACCCAGCTGAGGTTGAAGAGGTAGCGGAAGATGACGTCGCCGAAGACGACGGCGACCATGCCGAACATCAACCACGAGACGCCGTTGCCGAAGCGTTCCTGGAACGCGTCGATCCTCCGGGCCAGCTCGCGAAGCATGGAAACCCCTCGGCCTGAGACGTGGGACAGCGGCCACGACCTTTAGCACGCCGGACAGGGGGCGTCAATCCTTGACACTCGGCGGGACGCGCAGTTAGAGTTCAGACCGACCAGTCGGTCTGGGGCCGGGGCGGGACCGGCCGTGGTCGAGTTCGCACTGAGGAGGCCAGGTGGCCGTGCGCTTCGCCGATGCCCGTCTCCAGCCCGTCTGGGACAAGGTCCGGAGCGGCGAACGTCTGACGCGCGACGACGGGCTGCTCCTCTTCGCGACCGACGACCTGCTCGGCCTCGGACGCTTGGCCGACCATGCCAAATCCGCGCGCGAAGGCGATCGCGTCTACTTCGTCATCAACCGCCACATCACGCCGACCAACGTATGCGTGCTGGCCTGCCGCTTCTGCGACTTCGCCCGCAAGAAGGGGCAACCCGGCGCTTTCGAGTACACCATCGAGGAGATGGTTGGACTGGTGCGGGAGGGCGTCCGCGAGGTGCACATCGTCGGCGGCCACCACCCCGACTGGCCCTTCGAGTACTACGAGCGGGCGGTGGCTGCCATCCACGCCGCCCATCCCGAGGTGCAGATCAAGGCCTTCACGGCCGCCGAGATCGACTACTTCTGCCGCCGGTGGAAGATCGAACCCAAGGAGGCGCTGACGCGTCTCCGGGCCGCCGGGCTGCAGTCGATGCCGGGCGGGGGCGCCGAGATCTTCTCCGGCCGGCTGGCCCGCGAGCTCAAGTACACCGGCAAGGCCGATCCCGACCGCTGGTGCGAGATCCACGGCATCGCCCACGCGCTCGGCATCAGGACCAACGCCACGATGCTCTACGGCCATATCGAGACCATGGCCGAGCGCGTCGATCATCTGCTGCGCCTGCGCGATCAGCAGGACGCCTCGGGCGGCTTCCTCACCTTCATCCCCCTGGCCTACCAGGTGGGGACGACGAAGCTGGTGCCCCGCCAGACGCCGCCCACCGACAGCCTGCGCACGATCGCGGCGTCGCGGCTGCTGCTGGACAACTTCCCGCACGTCGAGGCGTACTGGGTGGTTCTCGGCGAGGACACCACGTCGGTGGCGCTCCACTTCGGCGCCGACGACATCAACGGCACGCTGGAGGACGAGCGCATCCAGCACATGGCCGGCGCCGAGACGCCGGCCGGCGTCGCCCGCGAGCAACTCCTGCGCATGATCCGCGAGGCCGGCAAGACGCCCGTCGAGCGCGACGCGCTGTACAACGTGGTGCAGGTCTGGAACTAGTGCTGGAGCAGGTCCGCGACAAGGTCCTCCGCGGCAGCCGTCTGAATCGCCAGGAGGGGCGCTGGCTCCTCACCGAGGCCCCCCTGCTGGAGGTGGGCGCGCTGGCCCAGGAAGTCCGATGGAGCCGCATCCCCGAGAAGCGGGTGACCTTCGTCATCGACTCCAACCCCAACTACACCAACGTCTGCATCACCGACTGCCAGTTCTGCGCCTTCTACCGCAAGCCCGGGGACCCCGAAGCGTACACGCTCACGGTGGACGAGGTGCTGGGCAAGGTCGAGGCGGCGGCGGCCAGGGGCGCGACGACGGTGCTGCTCCAGGGCGGCCACAACCCCGCGCTCCCCCTCGACTACTACCTCACGCTGGTGAGGCAGACGCGCCGGCGCTTCCCCGGGGTGACGCCGCACTTCTTCACCGCCTCCGAGATCCAGACCATGGCCCAGGCGAGCGGTCTCACGGCGGGGGACGTGCTCGACCGGCTGTGGGAGGCCGGACAGCGGACGCTCCCGGGCGGGGGCGCCGAGGTCCTCTCCGAACGGGTCCGCCGGCGCATCGAGCCCAAGAAGGGCGGGCCGGGCGCCTGGCTGGAAGTCCACCGCGAGGCGCACCGCCGCGGCTTCAAGTCCACGGCCACGATGATGTACGGCCACGTGGAAGAACCCGAGGACCTGCTCGACCACTTCGACGCCATCCGCGAGCTTCAAGACCGGCACGGAGGGTTCACGGCCTTCGTGCCGTGGTCCTTCAAGCCGGGCAACACGCTGCTCGAAAAGTGGATCAAGCGCTACAAGGGGCCGAACGCCTACCTCCGGATGCTGGCGGTGGCGCGGCTCTATCTCGACAACTTCGGCCACGTGCAGGCCTCCTGGTTCTCGGAAGGCAAGCGGGCGGGCCAGATCGCGCTGCACTTCGGCGCCGACGATTGGGGCGGGACGCTGTTCGAGGAGAACGTGCACCGCGCGGCGGACTACGTGAACACGGTCGGCGTCGACGAGATCGTGACGCTGATCCGCGAGGCCGGCTTCACCCCCGCCCAAAGAAACACCGAGTACGAAATCCTTCGGACGTACTAGATCGCGTCGAGCGGTGGGATCGCGGGGATCAGCTTCTTCCGATGCGCATCGGTGAAGAGCCGCTTCAGCGCCGCCATGCCCTCGTCGCCCAGCTTCACCGTGTAGTCGTTGACGTACATCAGCACGAACCGCCGCGCCGTCTCCTTGTCGATCCCCCGTCCGTAGCACATCGCGTACTCGAGCGCCTCGTCGACGTTGGCGTGGCCCCACGCGATGGAGTCACGCAGCCCCTGCGAGAGCGCGCGGTGCATGGGGTCGCCGAGATCGCGTCGCATGACGTTCACGCCGAGCGGCAACGGCAGCCCCGTCTCGCGCTGCCAGACCTCGCCGAGGTCCAGCACCTTCACGAGCCCCATCTTCTGGTGCGTGATCTGGCCCTCGTGGATGAGAAGCCCGAGGTCCGCCTGGCCGTCCAGGACGGCCTGCGGGATCTTGTCGAACGCGACCTCGATGAGCGCGGGCTCTTCCGGCACGAACATCCGCAGCAGCAGCGACGCGGTCGTGTGACTGCCCGGGATCGCGACCACCTTGTTCGGGATGTCCTTTGGATCGATCGGCTCGCGCGCGACGAGGATGGGGCCGTAGCCCTTCCCCATCGACGCGCCGGGATCCATCATGCGGTACGTGTCGGCCACGAGGACGTAGGTCGCCGCGGACACCGCGGTCACCTCGAGCTCGCCCGTGCGCGCGCGGCGGTTGAGCGACTCGATGTCCTCCAGCACGTGCTCGATCTGGACATCCGGGATCTTCACCTTCCCCGCGGTGAGCGCGTAGAACATGAAGGCGTCGTCGGGATCCGGGCTGTGACCGATCCGCACCACCTGCATTCGGGGGCTCCTTAGCTCGTGAAAGTCGCGACACGGGATAAGATTCTCAGCGCCGCGCTCGAGGTATTCGCCGGGAAAGGCTATCACAGGGCTATCGTCGACGACATCGTGCGCGCCTCCGGCACCTCGAAGGGCGCCGTGTATCACCACTTCTCGCGCGCCTCATCCTGCTCGAAGCCGTGAGCCTCGGCGCGACGTACCAGGCGAAGCGCGCCGAGGTCGCCGGGCGTTTCGCGGCGCTCATCCAGGGCTGTCTCGACGAGGCGGTCGCCGAAGGCTCGATCGCCGCGCTCGACACGCGCGTGGCGACGCTCGCGTGGCTCGGCGCGGTCAACGAAGTGGTGATCCAGTGGCTGCACGGCGGGATCGACGACCTGCGCGGGACGATCCCCGCGCTCACGCGGCTGCTCCTGCGCTCGATCGGAGCCTAAGCGAGCGCGCGCGAGCGGGGCGCGGCGCCGACGGCCCGCAGCGCTTCGCGGAGATCCATCAGGGTCACCGGCCCGCGGACGAACGGCACGCTGGTGCGCGCGACGAAGGCGTCGATGGCCTGCGTCGGCTGGCCGCACACGAACACCATGCGGCGAGTGAGCTCCGGCCACGTGTTCTGGAACGCCATGTAGAGGTCGCCGCCGTCGATTCCAGGCATGCCGAGCTCGCTGACGATGACGTCGTAGTCGGCATCCCACACGAGCTGGAAGGCCTTCGCGCCGTCGGTGACCGCATCGACCTGATCGCCGGGCAGCGCGAGCATCTCCGACAGCCAGGTGGCCGTGTCGCGCGTGGCGCTCACCACGAGGATTCTCTGACGCTGCATCGCGGGCCACGAAAGCGGCAAGACCGGTGCCAGAAGCGAAGGTCAGTAAAACCGGGAGGATGCGCGAAGGAGGGTGACGACAGCCTGACGGTCCGACGGTCAGGATGGCATCGGCGATTAGTCGGCGAAGACGATCCTCACGTCCCCGGCCCGGATGGAGCGGATGATCGCATCCCGGGACCGCGGCGCCTCGACCTCCACCCACGCGCGGCCGAAGTGCGGCGGGCGGTGCGCGTCGTCCGTCGCGATCTTCACGAGCGGGATCGTCGGGGTGTCGTAGAGCTCGCGGTAGTGTCCGGTGTCGGTCACCTCGATCGCGTCGAGCGGCCATCCCCAGCGACGGATCTCGCCGATCCGGTCGATCGTCTCGCCGACACTGAGCTTGTAGCGCGCGGGATGGTTCAGCACCCAGAGCGTCTCGGTGTCGCCGTCGATGCGGCCGACGTGCTGCGCGAAGCGCGGATAGTTCAGCTCGATCCCGCGGAAGAGCAAGAGCCGGGGCGCGAGCCGCTCCAGCGCCCGCTCGTACGCCGGCCCGTCGAGGTTGTCGTGGTCCTCGTGATCGGTGATGGCGAGAAAGTCGTAGCCGCGTGCCTCGTATTCCTCGATGAGCGCGGCGGGGCTGCGGACGCCATCCGAGAACGTGGTGTGCGCGTGGAGGTTGCCACGCAGGAGCGGCATCAGCGACGACCCGTGATCAGCGGCCCGGCGCGGGCGCCGGCCTCACCGCGGGGGCGGTGCGTGGCGCGGCGGCGGGACGGGGCGCAGCGCCCCACGTGAACCCAAACCCGAACGACAGCCAGCCGGCCTGCTCGCGGTACATCGTGCCCGGGGCGCCGACCGGGAGGTTCTGCGACGTCCAGCCGGCCAGCCCGTAGCGGCCGCGCGTGGTCGGCGTCTCGTACTCCTGCGAGAGCGGCGCGATGAACGCGGGATCGTACGGCACGCGGACGCCTTCCGGATACCAATCGTTCTCGCGGGGCTGCGTGATGTCGTAGTACGGGCCGGGCGCCACCCAGTCGGGGCGCTCTTGCGGCGGCGGGGTGGCGCGGATGTCGACCTGCGCGAGCGCCGGGGTGGCGAGAGCCAG
>DASYUQ010000058.1 GCA_036001065.1 Candidatus Methylomirabilota bacterium | reverse complement strand
CGCCGCTGGAGGTCCCGCCGACGGCGCAGCAGCCCGGCCGCCCGATCCCGGCCACGGCCTACGGAATGCCCTCGAAGTTCGAGAGCCACGTCGTCCGCCGCCGCACCGACGTGTTCGTCAACCGCCAGAACTGGTCGGACTGGAGCATGACGCCGCTCCAGCATCAGCACGGGATCGTGACGCCCACCGGCCTCATCTTCGAGCGGCATCACGCCGGCATCCCCGACATCGATCCGGCGGCGCACAGGCTCGTGATCCACGGCCTGGTGAAGCAGCCGCTGGTGTTCACCATGAGCGATCAGTAGCGTGGCGTATGGGAAAGACCACGTTCGACTTCTCGGGCCAGGTGGCCGTCGTCACCGGCGGCGCCCGGGGCATCGGCAAGGGCTCGGCCCAGGCGTTCGCGGAATCAGGAGCGCGCGTCTATGTGCTGGACCTGGACGAGGCGGGCGGCGCGGCCGTGGCCAGCGACATCCGGAAGCGCGGAGGCCAGGCGTCCTTCATCGCGTGCGACGTGACGGAGGCCGGGCGGGTGAAGGCGGCGTTCGATCGGATCCTCGCCGAGGCCGAGCGGCTCGACATTCTCGTGAATAGCGCCGGCGGCTTCTGGAAGCAGCTCTCGGTCGAGGAGACCCCCGAGGAGGAGTGGGACAAGGTGGTCGACCTCAACCTCAAGAGCATCTACCTGTGCGCGAAGGCCGCCATCCCCGCCTTCAAGCGCCAGCGGAGCGGGCGCATCGTCAACATCGGCTCCATGGCCGGCGTCAGCGCGCTCCAGCCCTCGTCGCCGCCCTACTCGGCGGCCAAGGCGGGCGTCCACTCCCTCACCCGCGTGCTGGCCTTCGAGCTGGGCAAGCACGGCGTCACCGCCAACGCCCTCGCGCCCGGCACCACGGCCACCGAGCGCGTCGTCGCCGTCCGCAGCCAGGAGCAGCGCGACATGATCGGCAAGGGCACCTTGATCGGCCGTATCGCCGAGGTGTCGGACATGGTCGGCTGGGTGCTCTTTCTCGCGTCCCCCGAGGCCGGCTATCTCACGGGCCAGACCATCTCCGTCAACGGCGGCCGGCTGATGGTGTGAGGAGCGCGTCGGGGGAGTCGTGGATACGCCAGTGGGCGTTGACGCGGGGCTAGGCGGTCGATACGATCCGATCGATGGCTGCGCCACCGCGCACGCGACGCTGGAGTCGGCAGGAGTACGACCGGCTCGTGGAGCTCGGCGTTCTCCACGAGGACGAACCGATCGAGCTGATCGGCGGCGAGCTGATCGTCGCCGAGCCCAAGGGCAGCCCCCATGCCACTGGGGTCAGCCTCGCCGCGGAGGCGCTGCGTGCGGCCTTTGGCGAGGGCTGGCTCGTCCGCGTCCAGGACCCCGTCGCCCTCGACGACGAGTCCGAGCCCGAGCCTGACGTGGCGGTGGTCCCGGGACGCCCGCGCGACTATCGCGCGGCCCATCCCTCGCGGCCGGCGCTCGTCGTCGAGGTGGCGGAGTCGAGCCTGGCATTCGACCGGAACGTGAAGGGCAGCCTCTACGCCCGCGCCGGCCTGGCGGACTACTGGATCGTCAACCTCGTCGATCGGACACTCGAGGTCCACCGACCGCCGGTGCGCGACGCCTCAGCGCCGTTCGGCTGGCGCTATGGCTCGGTTCAGATCCTGGGGCCAGACGCGGCGGCGTCCCCCCTGGCGCGCCCCGCGGCTCGCGTCGCCGTCGCCGACCTCCTGCCTTAATAGAATCGCTGGCGGTCACCCCGGCATCCTTCATTTAGAGGCAAGTCGCTGACACAGCGTCAGAAGGGATGACGCCTGAGCAAGTGAGCCGAGAGGGAGGGCGATGATGAGCGAGCGGCGTGTCGCCAAGGTCGTCACCGGGCAGCCGACGTCCGACGGGGCGGGCGTCCGCCTCACGCGGGTGCTCGGCACGCCCCAGCTCGACCACCTCGACCCGTTCCTCCTCCTCGACGAGTTCAAGTCGGACAAGCCCGACGACTACCTGGCCGGCTTCCCCGACCATCCCCACCGCGGCTTCGAGACCGTCACCTACATGCTGGCCGGCTCGATGCGCCACCAGGATCACGTCGGCAACCAGGGCGAGCTGGTCCCCGGCAGCGTGCAGTGGATGACGGCCGGGCGCGGCATCATCCACTCCGAGATGCCCCGGCAGAAGGACGGTCTCATGTGGGGCTTCCAGCTCTGGGTGAACCTGCCCGCGCGCGACAAGATGACGGCGCCGCGCTACCAGGACATCCCGCCCGAGAAGATCCCCGAGGTGACGTTGGCCGACGGCGTGCGCGCGCGCGTGATCGCAGGCGAGGCGGGCGGCGTCCGCGGTCCGGTGGAGGGCATCGCCACCCAGCCGTTGTATTTGGACGTTCGGATGGCCCCGCGCGCCCGCGTTGCTCTGAGCTTGCAGGCAGCCCACAACGCGTTCGCCTACGTTTACGAGGGCCGGGTGGCGCTCGGCTCTGCTTCGGACGGAGGCGCCCAGGAGGTCGCCGCCGGGCAACTGGCCGTGTTGGGCGACGGCGACCGGCTGACGGCGACGACCGGCGACGCGCCCGCGCGCTTTCTAT
>DASYUQ010000057.1 GCA_036001065.1 Candidatus Methylomirabilota bacterium | reverse complement strand
AAGACGGGGTCGGGGGCGTTCTTGATGAGGCTCTCGGCGTAGGCGCGGGCCTTGTCGAGCTCGCGCATGTCGCGCAGGATGCCGATGGCGCCGATCATCTTACCGCCGGGGTCGCGGAGGGCGGAGGCGTTGAGGGTGGTGGGGATGACCTCGCCGCTGGCGCTGCGGGGGTTGAGGCGGGCGTTGCGGGTGACGCCGCGCTCGACGACCTCGCGCAGGGCGGCGGTGAACTCCCGGGTCTCCTGGGGGCTGATGAAGCGCGAGAGCGACTGCTCCAGCACCTCGTCCTGGCGGAAGCCGAGGAGCTGGGAGACGGCGTCGTTGGCTTGGAGGATCTTGCCCTCGAGGTCGGAGACGAACACGGGGTCGGGTGCGTTGGCGATGATGATGTCGGCGTCGAGCACGCTGTGCCCTTTGCCGCCGCTGTCCGCACCGCCTACAGTCGCGTGGGTGTCGAAGCCCGTCCGTTTAGTCATTGGCCGCGCCTCCTCGCCCCGCCCAGGGGTAACGCGCCGACGGTCCATGCCTGCAGCGTGGCGGGGGTGCACTCGCCATGCCAAACCCTCGCTGAGGGAAGACGAGTTTTCCACAATGATTTACAGTAGTTACGTGCCAGCTCGGGGAAGGAATCCGAGGTGTCAGGCGGGTGACATCTCCTCGGGCTCAGCGGCGCGGGCTCCATAGGCTCCACACAGAGCCCCTCAGATCAATTAAGCGCCTGAAATAGCGGTGATTTTGGGGATCGCCCCCATTCGCCGCGTGGGTGTGGGTACGCGCAGCGCGCCAGGCGACTTGGCCATCCCGGGTGACGGGATGGCGCGCGGGCCCGGCGAGCTACGATGCAGGAAGGGTCAAACTTCACCCGGCAGCCGCCACACGCGACCCTGGGGCGGCTCGTCCGTGAGCGTGAACTGGGGCAAGGCCAGGTGGTCGGCGAGGTCCTGGAAGACCACGCGGACGCGCTTGCCGATGGCGGCGTTCGCGTCCGCTTCCATCGCCCCGTCGGGTCTGACGAGGTTGCCGATGATCCGGAGGGCCTCGTCGGGCGTCGGCGCGCCGCGCTGCTCGTCGAGCTCGACCAGCACCACGACGTAGGGCGCGAGCTCCTTGAAGCCCGGCTGAATGGCGTGCACGACGACCTCGTAGGAGTAGATCGTCCCGCGGCCGCTGACCTCCTGCCACCTCCAGCCCAGCCCCATGCACCAGGGGCAGGCGTGAGTCGGCGGGTAGCGCAGGAGGCCGCAGGCGGCGCACGCGCGTACCATCAGCCGGTGCCGGCGCGTGGCAGCAAAGTAGTCCTTCCACTCGGTGTCGTTGTCGGGGATGAGCAGGGTCATCCCCCGGTACTGGACGGGCGGCGGCATGAAGTCTCCTTTATGAGCTCGCCTCGCGCGCGGGGGCCCCAGCCCCCGGGCGCGCTGCGGCTCGCCTATTTAGCGCCTCAGGATGAGCGCGCTGCCCGTGGCCGGCATGGCCCAGCCGAGGTTCATCGCGACCTCGGCGTCCTCGACCTGGCGGCAGCGCCCCGGCGAGTAGTCGTACGTGTGCACGCCCTCGGCGGCGCGCGGGCAGTAATCGTCCACGGTGCCCCGGAGCTGGCGGACGTTCTCGATGACCATCGACATGCCGTGGGTGTAGCCCTCGCAGAGGTGGCCGCCCGAGGTGTTGTTGGGCCGGCGGCCGCCCAGCTCGATGGTCCCGCTGCTCACATAATCGCCGCCCTCGCCCTTCTTACAGAATCCGTATTCTTCCAGCTGCAGCATCGTCGTAAACGTGAAAGCGTCGTACGAACCCGTGACGTCCACGTCCTCGGGCGTGATCCCGGCCTGGGCGAAGACGATGTCCTTGGCGTAGTAGCCGGCCACGCGGCTGATCGGGCCGTGGGCCCAGTGGAAGTCCGTGCGCGGCTTGGACACGCGCCCGGCCACGCCCATGACGTGGACGGGACGCGACCTGAGGTCGCGTGCAAGCTCCGCGGAGGTCACGATCAGGCACGTGGCGTTGTCGGTCTCGAGACAGCAGTCGAGCAGGTGCAGCGGCTTGACGATCCAGCGCGACCCCAGCACGTCCTCGACCGTCACCCGCTCCTTCAGCAGCGCCTTGGGGTTCTGGGAGGCATGCTTGGAGTGGGCCACCTTGACGTGAGCGACCTGGGCCGACGTGGTGCCGTACTCGTACATGTGGCGCATGAACGTCAGGGCGAAGTTCTGCCCGGCGCTGGTCATGCCGAAGGGGCGCTGGGCCAGATCGAGGCTGCGGATGGGCGCCGCCGCCCGCGCCCCGGTGCCGCCGATGCGGAACTCCGTGTAGCCGTTCATCGAGCGGAAGATGGCGACCGTCGAACACATGCCCGCTTCCATGGCGCCCATGGCCAGCCCGATCAGCGCCTCCGTCGAGGAGCCGCCGCCCACCACGTCCATGAAGAAGTCGAGCCGGATGCCGAGGTCGGGGGCGACCCAGTTCGACGGCGTGGAGTCGTTGTTCTGATAGCTCATCATGCCGTCGACGTCCCGGGGCCTGAGCCCCGCGTCCAGGATGGCCTGGCGGACCGCCTCCACCGCCATCGCCCGCGTGGTCCGCCCGGAGTTGTGCGAGTACTCCGTCTCGCCCACGCCCACGATGCAGTACTTGTCGCGCAGCCCGCGACTTCGCACGACCATTTCTCGGAAGCCTCCTGGTCCTTTTCCGGCGCTTCCGCCGCCTCGACCGCGACGCGCCGATGCTACCACTTTGGCTACCACTCGGGCCATCCAGGCGGCCCAGGAGTTCTTCCCCGGCGGTGGTTAATCCCTGTCCAACGCCGTGTGAGTGCCCTCGCTAACTGGCCGTTTTCCAAGCAAAGCAGACCTGGTACGCGGCTTGCCCCTACTAGGCGCAGAAGCAGGATCAATGCGTTGTTAGCGAACATGCGGACTCCGCGGGGACATCGCGGAGAATCCGCGGAAGTCAGGGGGACTCAGTTATGTGTCGGCGACTCGTGCTCGTACATTTTCGGGATCAACGCGGGATCGCGCTCCCGGTGGCCATGATGGTCCTGGTGCTGCTCACCTCGCTCGTCGCCGCCTTCGTCTCCATGAGCGCCACCGAGCCGCTGATCACCGCGAATCTCAAAGCCGGCGACGAGGCGCTGGGCCTCGCCGAGGCCGGGCTCGAGCGGGCCCTCTGGGGCCTGAACAACCCCGGCACTCCCCCGGCGGGAGCCTCGAGGGACATCCCCGCGCCCGCGCCCTACGATGCCACTCAACTGATCGCGCTGGGGCGAGGTGGCTACACGATGAGCGTCACTGCTCCTCCGCCCGGCGGCTGGGCGTGCGCGAGCCTCTTTTCCGGCACCGATGACCGGTGCGTCGTGGCCACCGGCTTCGTCGTGCGTGCCAATGCCCCCGTGCCGGCCGCGCCGGGTGGCATTCCTCAGGGGGACCTGGCGGGCCGGCGGATGCTCCAGGTGGCCCTCACGAAGTTCAGAAACCTGGATCCCCCGGGCCCTCTGAACTCCGCGGGGAGCGTCGGCCTGGCGGGCAACTCCGACGTGAACGGCGCCGCGCCGCAGAACTGTCCGGCCGGAACCGTCAAGGCGGGCGTGACGGTCACGACCGGGAACACGGTGACGACCCAGGGGGCGGCCCAGATCCTGGGCTCGCCGACCCAGCAGTCCATCGATAAGTCGGAGTTCGACAAGATGCTCTTCTCGAACAAGGAGCTGGACTTCCTCAGGCAGATGGCGCAGTCCGGCGACCCGAACATGCACTACATCAAGCCCACGTCGAACTCTCAGTTCAATCTGGACATGACCGGCAAGGACGGCCTGGTCTTCGTCGACACGGTCAACGCGTCACCCCTGCCCGAGCCGCCGGCGGTGCCGAACGCCGGCGACCTGCCCAACGTGAAGATCACAGGAATGAACAACAAGGGGTGGCTCGTCGTCCTGGGGAGCCTCACCCTCGACGGCAACATCACGTACAAGGGGGTCATCTACGCGCTGAACGACCTCTCGTACCGTGGTACCGGTGTCGGGAGCATCCATGGTGCTGTCATCTCTGCGAACGTCATCGATACCGTCGCGACCAACGTTGACACCGACACCACCGGCAACGCCAACGTCACCTACGACTGCGCCGCCATCGCCGACGGCGGCGGGTTCATCCCCCAGGGCTATTACGTCGCTCCCGGGTCCTGGCGCGAGGCATCGAACTGATGCCGAAGCCGCCCGTCGGGCCCGCCCGGGACGCAAAATGATCGGTTCGGCGGCTGCTCGTCGATACCCCACGGCTTGCACTCACGAGGTGGGTGCGCCTGGACACCGGGGCTTGACGAGTATGCGCGAACGAGGAACGGCGGCGGGAATGAGGGCGGGTCTCCATAGAATACGGCGAGGCAGACGGTGGGGATATATGGTTTTCGTGTCGACGCTCCCGGTCTTCACCATGGTGGCGGCGCACGTCCCCGCGGACGCCCCCCGGCTTTTCTTCATGGCGGCGTGGGTGGTTGGGTGGATCGCCGCTGACTGGCTCAGGGATAACACGTGCCCCCGGTGCGACAGGAGCTTCGGGGCAAGAACGCACTGCCAGTATTGCGGCCTCAGCTTGAAAGGGGACAGGGAACTGTAAGTTCTCTCGACCCGCCCTCGGCGCGGCAGCTTATTGAGCCGCGGCGAGCGCCGAATGGACGGCGCGGCGTACGTCCTCCCGGGCAAAAGGCTTGTTGAGGCACGGGACCTTCGTTTTCTCGAGGAACTTCAGCGTGTCCGCGCCCAGGATATCCCCGGTAACGAAAACGAACAGCGGTCGGCGTCCCCAATGGCGACGTTCGACCTCACGGTACAAGCCCGGACCATCGAGCTTCGGCATCCGAATGTCGGAGATGACGAGGTCATAGCTCCGATCAGCCAGGCGCTCCAGCGCCGTCGCGGCGTTCGAGGCCGTCTCGACTTGGTGGCCATCGAGCGTGAGGAGGTCCGCCAACAGAGTCGCGACCGCCGAGTCGTCGTCTACGACCAAGACCTTCCTCTGCGGAATCGGGAACCCGGATCCGGCATCGGGACCCGGGGATTCCAGCAGGACGGAGCCAACTGGCAATTCGATCTTGAACACGGCCCCGTGTCCCACCTCGGTTTCGACCCGAATCGAGCCCCCGTGACTTTCAACGATTCCCTGGCAGAGGGACAGCCCCAGTCCGGTCCCCTCGCCGATGGGTTTCGTCGTGAAGAAGGGCTCGAAAATCCGGGCCAAGAGCTCGGGCGGTATACCGGGCCCCGTATCGGCGACCCACAACCCCACGCACGAGCGGGCCGCATCGTAGCGAGTCGTGATCGTGAGGTGGCGCACGGACGTCTGGCGCAACGCGTGGTGGGCGTTCGTCAACAGATTCACCACGACCTGCTGGAGCTGGTACTGATCGGCCCAGAGGTCGGGAAGATCGGCCGCCAAGTCCAGGTTGACCTTCACGTTGTCGGTGGCGAGCGGATAGGCCAGCAGTTCCCCGGCCCCGGTGACAATCTGATTCAAGGCCACCCGCCGGCGCTCAGGGGGGTGTTTTCGCGCGAGCGCGAGGAAGTTCTGGACGATTCGACTGCAGTGTTCGGCGGCTGTCTCAATTTGTTCGGCCGCATAGTCGACCGACCTGCCCCTCAGCTTCTGTGATCGGCTCTCCGCCCCCGAACGCAACATGCCCGCGTACCCGATCAACACGGTGAGCGGGTTATTGAGTTCATGGGCCACTCCGGCGAGCAGCTGACCCATCGTCGCCAGCTTTTCACTCTGACGCAAGGCCTCCTCTGCCTGCTTTCGTTCCTCGGCGAGCCGGCCTTTCTCCAAGATGACGGAGGCCTGATCGGCGAAAGCCGAAAGGAGAGAGATATCATCGGCGGCGAACCGCCGACGCTGTTGCGTGTATACATACAGAACGCCGGTGGGCTTGCCGTCCGCCCGCAAGGGGACCCCCAGAAACCCGTGCAGGCCGATCGCCTCGACGGCCTTCTTATGGAGCGGATCGTAACGTTCATCTTCGAGCACATCCTCCACCGTGAGGGGTTGGTTCGTCGCCACCACAATCCCGGTCAGGCTCTCGCCGATTCTCAAGCGTGGGCGCAAGGCCGACGCGATGGGGGAATGGGTCCAAGCCTTCAGCACGAGCTCCTCTTCCTCCAGCAGCCGCAGCGCGGCGACCTCGACGCCCAGGAGCTGACTCGTCTCCTTCACGATCAGCGACAGAAGCTCTTGCGTCTCGGTGGCGGTCGCGAGCCGCCTTGACAACTGGTAGAGGACCTCGATCCGGCGGCGCTCACGGTCGGCCTGCTCGTAGAGCCGCGCGTTGGCCATGGCGATCGCCGCCTGGTTGGCGAGGACGCCCAAAAGCTCGAGTTCCTCGGTGTCGAAGATCTCGCCGGAGAGCTTCTCGCCGAGCAGGAGAATACCCGTGATCTCGCCTTCGAGCTTCAACGGCACGATCAGTGATGCGTTGATGTCTTCGAGTTCTTCGCCCGCCGCGTCGAAATACTGGGCGGCTCTCCGGTTGAGGACCGCCTCTTCCTTTACCAGGACACCCTCCTTCCGCCTTAGCCACTGAACGATGAGGCTATCGCCCCTCATTGCCGCGACACCGGCCGACTCACCGGTCGTCGTCTCTTCCCGCTGAGTCACGAATGATCTCGTGGTCTCGTCGTAGATCAGGAGGGCGGAGTGCGTCAGGGGTATGCCCCGGACGAGGTCTCGCACCAGCGTGTCCACGACCTTGCCGAAATCGAGCATCGTACTCATTTGCTTGCTCAGCGCCACGAGGGTCTCATGGCATCCCCGGGACTTGCTGAACATGAGGCGCTCGATCCAGTCCTCGATGGGCCGGCCCAGGGGAGTGAGGAGGAGTGTGAAGATGAACCCCAGCGGCGCGATCATCCAGACGGCTGTCAGGTTTTCCAGCTCGAACGTGCGCTCCAGCACCCACGTGAGCGCCACCAGGATCGACGTTACGGCAGCGCCGACCGTGCCGTACACCGCGCACTTTTTGACCACCGCGCTCACGTCAAACATGCGGTACCGGATGATCGCGGTGCCGAACATCAACGCGCACACCATGTTGGCCGGGATGCCGATCGGGTATATCCGGTCGACGAGAGGGAAGGGCTTGGCCAGGGCGAACCTCACGACATCGACGAAGCCACCGAAAATCGTCAGCACCGCTCCGACCAGGATGAGGAGCGTGCGATTGCGGCGGAAGCCGGAATCGGCGCTCTTGTAGGCGTGGCCGAGGTGAACGAGACCGGCGAGGAGGAACGCATAAAAGTAGACGAAGAAGACATTGTAGAGCCACCCCGGTGCCGGAGCCCATCCCCAGGCCGTGGACTGAACGCCGGTCACAAAGACCGATGAAGCGAGGAGATTCAGCAGTGAGAAGACGGCGGAGAGGCCATAGGCCGCGACCAGCCAGCGTCGTTGACGAACGGTACTGTCGAGGAAGATGAGAACGAAGTGGTAGTAGAACGCCGGGAGCGCGATGACGCCCACGTGGATAAGAATCTCCCACTGGTAGGCCGTGGTCGGGTCTCGGGCGCCCCGCAGCATGAACACGCCGAAGTTCCACAGAGCCAGCGTCGACACGAAGTAGGCAAAGATCCGGTTGAGTCGGCTCTGAGGGTTTCTGAGCAGGGAGATCGCGACCAGACAGAGGTTCAGGATGAGGGCGATCAGGGGTAGGAGGCGATGCAGGGTCATCGGACGCTACCGTCGCCGGTCAGGCCGACGCGCCGCCCCCCGAAGCCTCGCCTCGAAGATCGTCTTCATGCCTGACGGACCTCGTCCCTTCTCTCGAGCTCCAGTCCTGTAAGGGCCTCCATACTAGCGCAGCCGGCTGCCAGAGCCCTCAGGTGAGCCGCAACAGAACGCCCCCTTGATCTGGTAGCCGGCCATCGATCATCACCCCATATTGTGGTTCGTGGGCTTTCCATCTGAGGGCCTCGGCGGCCCGGTTCGTCGCCTGGCTGTCGAAGACCGGCTGGGCTGGACGCGAGCTGGCGGCGTGAGGGCCCACGGTTGCGCCGGTCCCCTGGGCAGCATCTACGGCGATCCGGGGGAGGGCCGGGCAGCGGTGTGATCGCACGAACGGCCCCGTGTCGGATTTTGGCGACCGTGGTCGTGCTGGCGAGGTCGGATCCCAGCCCGGGGCCGGCAGGACTCGTCACCCAGGCCATGGCACCGGTTCGGCGTCAGCGTCCTTTGAGCTTGAGGAGGACCTCGGTCGTGATGCGTCCGATCTCGGAGAGGCCCTTGTCGACGGTGTCGACGGCCGCCGAGGCCTCCAGCTTTTGACGATCGATCTCCGCGCGGAGCCGCGTGATCTCGCTCTGGAGGTCCTCGATCTCCAGGCCCAGCCGGGCCGAATGGGCCTCGGCCGATTCGGCCCGCCGCCGCAAGCCCTCGCATTCCTGGAACAGCGACGGAATGACGGTGCTGAGGATGTCCTGGCCGTCGCGCGTCCACTGGTCGAGCTGCCGCCGCGCCTGCATCAGTGCGTCGAAATCCATGGGCGTAACCTCGGGGACGAATTGCCGCCGCGGCGTCTGGAGGACGCGGCTCGCATCCGTCGTTTTCTGGACGGGAACGATGACCACTGGATGGTACCTCGTGTCTTCCCAGTAGTCGGCTGATCGTCGGCGGTCTGCCCGTCGGCGCTCCCGCCCGGACGGCTGGCCACCCTGGCGCCGCTCCCGGTGCCGACGGTCGAGCAGGACACGTACCCGCGGGTCGTCGAGAAACTGTTCGCTCACCCGGTGGAAGAGGTCCGAGTCGCGCCGGGCCACGATGACGAGGAACCGAACGTGCTCATCCCGGGGGGGGCTCGTCGCCGCTCCCGAGCTCGTCCGCGTTCGCGCGAGCACCTCGAGCTTGTGCGCCCAGCAAATCCCGCGCACCTCGGCGGGATCACCGAACGGCGGGCGCTCACCGATGAGACCGGGGCGTCCCTCGGCGCGACACCATGCGCAGACCGCTTTCACCGTGATTCCTTTGATCGGCCCACTCCGTCGGGAGGTGACGGACGCTAGGGTGCGGGAAGCTTAGGGTGAGTCTGCGGGCGCGTCAAGAGGGGCCTCACCGCAGCACCTGGGCGATCTGTCGGAGCACGTCCGCGGTCTCGAAGGGTTTGGCCAGCACGAAGCGGACGTGGTGCCGTTGCAGCTGGGTCGGGTCCAGCCGATCGCCCCAGCCGGTGATGAGGCCCACGGGCAGGTGCGGAAACTTCTCGTGGCAGGTGGCGGCGAACTCCCAGCCCGACATCCGCGGCATGGACAGGTCGCTCAGCACGACATCGAACGGCTCCCTCTCGCACCGCGCGAGCCCTTCGGCGCCGCTGGCCGCCTCGACGACCACGTGGCCCTCCTCGGCCAGCAGGGCGGCCAGCATCGTCCGCACCGCCGGCTCGTCGTCGATGATGAGGACCCGCGCGGCCCGGCCGGGCGGCGCCGGCGGGGCGGCCTCATCGGCCGGGGCGAAGTTGCGGCCGAGGGGCAGGCGCACGGTGAAGGTGGAGCCGCGGCCGGGCGTGCTTTCCACGTCGATGGTGCCGCCGTGTCGGGTCACGATGCCCCAGGCCACGGCCAGGCCGAGTCCGGTGCCGCGCTGGCCCTTGGTGGTGAAGAAGGGCTCGAAGACGCGCTGGCGGACCTCCCCGGACATCCCGCTCCCGGTGTCGGCGACCGCGATGGCGACCGCGTCGCCCTCCGTGCCCATGCGGAGCACGCACCGGCCGCCGTCCGGCATGGCGTCGAGCGCGTTGGTGAGTAGGTTGGCGAAGACCTCGCGCAGCTCCTCGGGGCGCCCCGCCACCGGCGGGGCCTCGCCCACCACGGTGACGCCGTAGTGCACGCCGCGACTCTGGGCCTCGTCCTTCCAGCGCGGGCGCGTCAGCTCGACCACCTCGCGCAGCACCTCGCTCAGGTCCACGCGGGCGAAGGAGCGTGTCGTCCGCGTGCGCGTGAACTCCTGGATGCGCCGCACGGTGTCGGCGCCGTCGCGCGCCGCCTGCCGGATCGCCTCCACCCACCCGGTCAGGTCGCTATCTTTCAAACGCCGGAGCAGCAGGTCCGCGCGCCCGAGGATGATCGCCAGCAGGTTGTTGAAGTCGTGGGCGACGCCCGCCGCCATCTCGCCCAGCGCGCTGAGGCGCTCGGCCCGCACCAGCTGGGCCTGGCTGCGCTCGAGGTCCTCGTGGGCGCGGCGGAGCTCCGCGAACAGCCGCGCATTGCGAATGGCCACGGCGGCCTGGGCGACGAAGCTGTCGAGCAGATCCTGGTTGTCCGCGTCGAGCACGAAGGGCTTCCGACCGAAGAGCACGAGGACGCCGAGCAGCGAGTCCTGGAACAGGATGGGAACGGACAGGCTGCTCTTGAGGTTGTGCCGGCGGAACCAGTCGCGCGCGACGATCCGCTCGTCGACGAAGACGTCGGGCACGTTGAGGGGGCGGCGGTGGAGGGCCACCCATCCCGCCCCGCCCTCGCCGTAGCGTCGGATCGTCCCCGGATAGTCCGCGCCCAGAGCCGCGTCCGAAAAGGCCCGGCGCTCGAGCGTCTGCGACCTCTCGTCGGCGATCGAGATCGACACCAGTGTGGCCTCCATCAGCTCCGCGGCCGCCCGGGCGATGCCGTCCAGCACCTCGTTGAGATCGAGCGACGACGACACGATCTGGTTCAGGCGGGCCAGCGTCCGCAGCCGCGCCGCCCGGAGCTCCTGGCCCTCGTAGAGCCGTGCGTTGCTGATGGCGATGGCGGCCTGGTCGGCCAGGAGCCCTATCAACTCCTTCTCCTCGGGGGTGAACTCGCGCTCCTCGCCGAAGATGATGGCCAGCACCCCCACGACGCCCTCGCCAGCGATCAGCGGCACGCCGGCGAAGCCCCGCAGGCCGCCCTCCGTCGCCAGCCGCCGGTTCAGCCACCGCGGATCACTCCCGATGTCCGCGATGTATTCAGGCGCGCGCGACGCGAAGACGTGTCCGACCGCGCCCTGGCCATAGGCGATCACCGGGTGGTCCGTCATCAGCCGTTCGATCTTTGGATCGATGCCGAATCCCGCCTGGACCCTGAGGCCGCCGACCGCGGGATCGTCGATCCAGACGCGCGATGTTTTGGCGCCCAGCAGCGTGGTGGCGGCCCGCGCCACGGCGTGGAAGACCTGGGGGCTGCCCTGGGCGGAGGTGATGAGCCGCGTCAGCGCGCTGAGGGCGGCCAGCTTCTGCGTCCGCTCCTCCAGCCGCTCGTAGAGGCGCGCGGTCTCGAGGGCGAGCGCCGCCTGGTCGGCGAAGGCCTGCAGCAGCTCGGCCTCGGCCGTGGAGAAGGTCCGCCCGGCGAAGTCGCCGATGGAGAGGGTGCCGATGGTCTCTCCCTTGGCGCGCAGCGGCGCCGACAGGACGGCGCCGAGGCCGGCCACGCTGAGCCGGCGGCGGAGGTCGTCGGGCAGGACGAAGCTCGGCTCGCGCACCACGTCGCGGACGCAGAGGGGGCCGCCCTCGGCCACCACGCGGCCCTCCACTCCGGCGCCCGGCGCGAAGGTATGACCGGGCTCGAAGGGCGTCGCCGACCGGCCGGCGGTGGCCACTACCCTCAGGGAGCGGTCGCGCTCGAGCAGCCGAACGCTCGAGCTCTGCGCGCCGAACAGGGGAAGCACGCTCTGCACGATCCGCTCGCCGACGGCGCTGGGGTCGAGGCTCTCGGTCAGCGTGCGCGCGACCCGCGCCAGCTCCTCCGCCTCCCGTCGCCGCCGCTCCGCCTCCTCGTAGAGCGTGGCGTTCTGCAGCGCGATCGCCGCCTGTGTCGCGCAGCGCTCCAGGATGGCGAGATCCTCGGCCCGGAACGGCGGCGCCGCGTCGCCCGTGCGGTTCATAGTGATCACGCCCAGGAGCCGCTCGCGGATCATGAGGGGATAGGCCATCGAGCGCGTCAGCCCCAGCGCGACGAACTGGGGCAGCGCCTTGGGCCAGGATGTGTAGTCGTCCACGACCAGGCCGCGGCGCGCCTCCGCGCAGAGCCCGACCAGCCCCTGGCCGAAGGGAATGTGCACGTCAGCGAGGGCTCCCTTGGCGGTCCAGGCCTTGGGGACGAGCATCCGCTCGCCTTCGACCAGGTAGATCCCCCCGTTGGCCTCGAAGAGGCGGGTCGCGCGGTCGATGATCAGGCGCAGGAGGCGGTCGCTCTTCAGCTCGGCGACCAGCTCGCGCTCGATCTCGGCCAGGGTCTCGATCTGCTGGCGACGGGAGGTCTCCAGGGAGAAGAGGCGGGCGTTCTCGAGCGCGAGTGCCGCCTGGTCGGCGAAGGCCTGGACCAGGCCGATCTCCTCCTCGTCGAAGACCCGGCCCGCGCGGTCCGCCACCGCCAACACGCCGATGACGTGATCCTTGACGATCAGCGGCACGGCCAGGGCCGCCCGGTAAGGCGCGGCCTCGATCCGCGCCCGCGACTCCGCCGTCAGCGTCACCCGCGGGTCGTGCAGCACGTTGGGCGTCGTCATCGGCTGGCGGTCCCGCACCACGAGTCCGATCAGGCCCGTCCCCCGCGGAAACCTCAGGCTCTCGGACGTCGCCGGCCCGACTGCGCCGGCGGCGGCGAGGATCACCAGGTCGCCGGACTCCGGCTCCACCCGGTGGATCGCGGAGGCCTGGGAGGCGAGCAGTCTCAGGAGGCTGTCGGCGATGTGCTGGGCGACGGCGTCGGGGTCGAGCGTGCGCGAGAGCAGCCGGCCGATCTCCGCCAGCGCCTCGGCGGCCCGCCACCGCGCCTCGCTCTTCGCGAAGAGCGCGGCGTTGCGCATGGCGACGGCGGCCTGGCCCGCCAGAAGGGTGAGGATCGCCCGCTCGTCCTCGCTGGGGGGCTCGCCGTCCGCGAAGGTCACCTCCAGGACACCGAGGAGGTCGTCGCCGGCCAGGATGGGTACGGCATGCACGGTGGCGTCGGTGGTCGGGGCGACGTCCCCGGCGCCCCCGGCGACGCGCTGGCCGCCGGTGCTGCGGTCGAGGTAACGGACGGCGCACCGGACCGGGGGTCGGAGCGCCTCGACGGCGGCGATCACGCGGCGCAGGATCTCATCCAGCTCGAGCGCGCCTGAGATCGCTCGCGCGAGGTCGGCCACCTGACGGAGCCGATCCCCCGGCGGGGTCATCTTGAAATCAGGGTAGCACTTCGCGAGGTGGGGGTGGGAGCCCCCAGGGCGACCGCTGGGGGCGGCCGACACAGCATCAGAAGCGCCATCGCGGCGACGTTGAGCGCGGCGGCCAGAGCGAAGGCCGGCGCGTAGCTGGCCGTCGCGTCGTAGACGGCGCCGGCGATGAGCGGTCCCCACCCTCCCATCGACCCGGCCAGCGCGAAGAGGACCCCCACCAGCGTCCCCGCCTGCTCGCGGCCGAAGAAGTCGCCGACGATCGCGGTGAAGAGCGTCGAGATGGCGCCGTACGAGTACCCGAAGACGAAGGCGGTCGCGTAGAGCGACACCAGATCGCGGACGGCGACGAAGCCGGCGAAGGCGAGCGCCTGCAGCGCCATGGCGATGGCCACGGTCGTCCGGCGGCCGAGCCGGTCCGAGGCCGGACCCATCACCAGGCGGCCGGCGACGGCGCCGACGCCCAGCGCGCTGATCACCGACGCCGCCACCAGCGGTGAAAACCCCAGGTCGCGGCTGAACCGGACGACGTGCACGAGGGGGATGAAGACCGGGATCCACGTCGCCGAGAACGCCGCGCCGAGGAGCCAGAAGACCGGCGTGCGCGCCGCCCGCCGCAGGGGCCAGGATTCGCCGCCGGCCGGCGCCGAGGACGGCGCCGGCCCGGTGGCGTCATCGGGATGGAGCCCCAGGCTCTCGGGATCGCGGCGCATCGTCCAGGCGATGAGGTTGAGGACGACGAGTACGCCGGCGCCGAAGACGAGGTATGCCGCGCGCCAGCCGATGGTGCCGATGAGCAGTTGAGCGAGCGGCGGCAGCGCGAGCGTCCCCACGCTGGCCCCGCTGGAGGCGAGGCCAACGGCGAGGCCGCGGCGCCGGACGAACCACTTCACCACGGTGGCGTTGCAGGGCACGTAGGCGGTCCCCATGCCCAGGGCGGCGACGAGGCCATACAGCACGTAGGGCTGCCAGAGCCGGCCCACGAACGCCATGCCCATGAGCGCCGCGCCCAGGAAGCAGCCGCCGACGGCGATGACGCGGCGGGGACCCCAGAGGTCCGTCAGTCGCCCGGCGGGGAATCCGAAGACGCAGTAGGCGAAGGCGTAGAGCGAGAACGCGCCGGCCAGGCTGGCGCGGCTCCAGCCGAACTCGTCGAGGAGCGCGGAGAAGAAGACGCCGAAGGAGTACTGGGTGCCGTAGGCGACGAAGAGGACGCCGAAGGCGCCGGCGACGACGACCCAACCGTAGTAGATCCGCCCCACGCTCAGGCGCGGCCGTTCTTGCCGTTCAGCTTCGGCAGGAGCTCCGCGAGGAACTTGCCCGTGTAGGACCCGGACGTCTGCGCGATCGCCTCGGGCGGACCTTCGGCGAGGATCTCGCCGCCCTCGTCGCCCCCCTCGGGCCCGAGGTCGATGACCCAGTCGGCCGACTTGATGACGTCGAGGTGATGCTCCACGACCAGCACGGTGTTACCGGCATCGACCAGACGGTTGAGGACGCCGAGAAGCCGCTTGACGTCGTCGAGGTGGAGGCCGGTCGTCGGCTCGTCGAGGACGTAGAGCATGTCGCTGGTCGACCGCGCGCCCAACTCGGCGGCGATCTTCAGGCGCTGGGCCTCGCCGCCCGAGAGGGTGGTGGCCGGCTGCCCCAGCCGCAGGTAGCCGAGGCCGACGTCGGCGAGGACGCGCAGCCGCCGGGCCAGGGCCGGCTGCACCGCGAAGAAGTCGATCGCCTCGTCGACGGTCATGCCCAGCACCTCGCTGATGTTGCGGGCGCGATACTTCACCGCCAGCACGTCTGGCCGATAGCGGCGCCCCTCGCACTCCTGACAGGAGACGTACACATCCTCGAAGAAGTACATTTCCAGCTTCTCGAAGCCGTCGCCCTGGCACTTCTCGCAACGCCCGCCGGGGACGTTGAACGAGAAGGCGCCGGCCGAGAGCCCCAGCGCCCGGGCGCGGGGCTGCCCCGCGTAGAGCTTGCGGATCTCGTCGAACGCCTTGACGTAGGTGACCGGGTTGGAGCGCGGTGTCCGGCCGATGGGCTCCTGGTCGATCAGGCGGACCCCCTTCAGGTACTCGAGCCCGATCAGCGCGTCGTAGGCGCCCGGGGACGCGAAGTCGGTCTTGAAGGCGCGCGCCACGGCGCGGTAGAGCGTATCGTGGACGAGGGTGGACTTGCCGGACCCGGACACGCCGCTGACGACGGTCAGCGTGCCGAGCGGCACGCGCATCGTCACCGACTTCAAATTGTGCTCGTGAGCGCCGGTGAGCAGGAGGTGTCGGCGGCCGGTGCGGCGGACCAGGGGCACCGCGATCGTCTCGCGGCCGCCGAGGTAGCGCGCGGTGAGCGAGTGCGTCGCCTTCCGGAACTCGGCCAGCGGGCCGTTGAAGACGATCTCGCCGCCGCGCTCGCCCGAGCCCGGGCCCAGTTCGACGATGTGGTCAGCCGCCTCCATGAAGCTCCGGTCGTGCTCGACGACGATGACGGTATTGCCGGCCTGGGCCAGCTCACGGCAGAGGTCGGCCAGCCGCGTCGTGTCGCGGGCGTGCAGGCCGATGGACGGCTCGTCCAGGACGTAGAGCGTGCCCACCAGCTGGGAGCCGAGCTGGTTGGCGAGGTTGATGCGCTGGGCCTCGCCGCCCGACAACGTGCGTGTCTGGCGCGAGAGCGTCAGGTAACCGAGCCCCACGCGCAGGAGGAACGTGAGCTTGGCGTTGAGCTGCTTGAGGATCTCCCGGGCCACGCTGGTCTCCCAGGCGCTGAGCCTGAGGTCGGCCAGGGCCCGCGCGGCGTGCTCGATGGTGAGCACGGTGAACTCCGCGATGGTCAGCCCCGCCACCCGCACGGCCAGCGCCGCCGGCTTGAGCCGGGCCCCGGCACAGGCCGGGCACGGCGACTGGCTGCGGTAGCGGGAGAGGAACACGCGCACGTGCAGCTTGTAACGGTACGACTCGACCTCTTCGAAGAACCCCTGGATGCCGGGGAAGCTGCCGTCGCCGTCATACACCAGCCGGCGCTCCTTCTCGCTCAGGGCGGCGTAGGGCTTGCTGACGTCGAGTGCGTGGCGCCGGGCGGCCTTGAGCAGCTGGCGCTGATACCAGCGGCCCGAGGGATAGGTCCACGGCTCGACCGCGCCGTCGGCGAGACTCCGGGTGGGGTCGGGGACGACGAGGGTCTCGTCGTACTTCAGCACGTTGCCGAACCCCTTACACTCCGGGCAGGCCCCCAGCGGGTGGTTGAACGAGAAGAGCAGGGGCTGGGGGCGGTCCAGCCCCAGCGCGCAGCCCGGGCATTTCAGGCTTTCCGCGAAGGCGAGGAGGCCCCGGCCGACCACGTCCACCTCGACTCGCCCGCTGCCCTCGCGCAGGGCCGTTTCCACCGCCTCGGTCAGACGGCGCCGCTGCGCGGGATCGAGCGTGAGGCGGTCGAGGATGACCGCGATCTCGCGGGCGCTCTCGAGCTGCGGCGGGGGCGCGGCCAGATCCACCACCGCCTCCCCCACCCGCACGCGCGCGAAGCCCCGCCGCGTCAGCGAGGCCCACAGCTCGGGGGGCGTCTGGCCCGCCGGCACGGGCAGGCGGAAGCCGATCAGCGCGCGGGCTCCGGCATGCTCGGCCAGGAGCGCGTCGACGATCGATTCGGGGGAGTGTGATGTCGCCGCCCCGCCGCAGGCGGGGCAGTGGATGCGGCCGATCTTGGCGTAGAGCAAACGCAGGTAGTCGTAGACCTCGGTGGCGGTCCCCACGGTGGATCGCGCCGTGCGCACCGGATTCTTCTGCTCGAGAGCGACGGCGGGCCGGATCTGCTCGATCCGGTCGACGTCCGGACGGTCGACGCGATCGAGGAACATGCGCGCGTAGGTGGAGAGCGATTCGATGTACCGCCACTGCCCCTCGGCGAAGACGGTGTCGAAGGCCAGCGACGACTTGCCGGAGCCGGACACCCCGGTGATGACGGTGAGACGGTCGTGGGGAATCTCGAGCGAGATGTTCTTGAGGTTGTTCTGTCGGGCTCCTTCGATGAGGAGTCCCAGGGGGCGCGGCATCCGGGAAATCCTCCTGAGGTCGATATCTTACTGGAAGT
>DASYUQ010000056.1 GCA_036001065.1 Candidatus Methylomirabilota bacterium | reverse complement strand
CCCCGATCCGAAATAAGCTCGCAGGTGAAAGCGGCACATGGCCGCGAACATGGGCGGTGTTCAGGAGATGGTTCGACCGCAGCCAGCGTCTCTATAGGAGGACGTGGGTGCGCACGTACCCACGCTGGCCACGGCCGCTGCCGACGCCGCGTTTCCGCACATTCCTCGCCAAAAGAATTTCGGATCGGGGTTAACATGACTTCGAGGATGGGACACTAGCGCTTGGAGCGTCGGCTCCTGGTCGCCGGTGGCTCGAGCGCCGGCTTTGCCGGCGCAATCCTGTTCTGGGGGAGGAATCGGAGGGAGCCGTCGAGGCCCCCTCCGACTAACTTAACGAGCTTCGGCCAGCTTTCGGAGCAGGTAGGTCCAGCGGTCACCGAAGTTCTGTGGATTGTGCACGCGCGCCCGTTTGGCCAGCGCATCCTCGTCGGAGCTCCAGTGGCGAGGGACGCCCCCGGGCACCATGAGCTGAGCGCGCGCCGCCTTGTCGATGCAGAGCGCGTTGACCGTCGCCTCCTCGATCGTGGCCCCCACCGTGACGATGCCGTGAGCGACCAGGAGCAGGGCCGGACGACCCCCCAGCGCGCGGGCCACCGACTTGCCCCGTTCCGGCGTGACGATGAGATCGGAGGTTTCATCGAAGCGCGGGACATCGGGCGGCGTGAAGTAGGAGCCTTCGTGGGTGATCGCGCGGAGCGGCACGCCGAGCGAGGCAAAGACCGTGGGGGCCACCGGATGCGTGTGGACGACGGCGCCGACGTCGGGCCGCGCCCGCATGATCTCCGCGTGGATGAAGACCTCGCTGTGGCGGGGCCGCGTTCCCTTGACGACCTTGCCGTCGAGGTTCACCAGGAGCAGATCCTGAGCTCGCACTTCCTCGAGCCCCATCTTGTGAGGCTTCATCCAGAAGGTGTCGGTCCCGGGGACGCGCACGGTGGCGTGCCCCCAGATGTCGTCGCCCTGGCCGGCCCACGCCAGAATGCGGCAGGCCTGCGCGAGCCGTTGCCTGAGGTTGGTCTCGCGGCCGGCCGGCTGTCTCATCCCAAGTCCCTCCGAGGCTCGAGTGATCGCGAAGCCCGATCTCAGGGAGACCGTCGCGCTTCGCTCGGGTTAACGTAGCACCTGCCGCCGGGTATAGTACCGCCGATGTCCGGGCGCGGACGATGATAGAAAAGATCGTGCTTCTGATCTGTGACGGCCTGGGTGACCGCCCGCTCGAAGAGCTCGGGGCCTTGACGCCGCTGGAGGCGGCGCGGACGCCGCTGGTCGGCGCCTGACGGTCGATCCGGCCCTTAGCCGGGCGCGCCTCCATGATTCCCGGCGACGTCCTGGGGTAGGATCGCGCAGCCGATCTCGCGCAGTAGGCCGTCGGTCTTGAGCGGCGAACGGCGATTGCCCTCCCGCCGTTCGGCCTCATAGGGTCCACAGCGCTCTCGCCGTTCCACCACGCGCCGGTTCAGGAGAACTCGCACGGTGTGGTTCCCGGCGAACGCCCGCTGGAGATGCTCGTACAGATGTCCGCGATTGCGGGCGACGATGACGAGCTGCCGGGTCGTTTCCCGGTGTTGGTCGGGCCGTTCTGCCGGCGCGGGGCCGTCCTCGCGGCCTCGGGGGGGACGCGGAGACGAGGCCTGCGCCAGAAAACGCGAGAGCGACGTCCAGGTCGCGCTGCCACAGGCCGGGCAGGTCTCGGCGGCGATTTCGAAGCACTCGTCGCAATCGAGACAGAGGGCGAGAAGACCGAGCGGCAGATGCACACGTGGAGAAGGCCTTTGCGCGCGCGTGATCATCGGTGTTCGACCTCCTCGCGCGCCGTCGTGCGCGAATGGGCTCGGGGATCGCGCGGCCATTCGGGTTCAGGCTCGAGTCGCCGCGAGCGTACGAGGTCCCGCAGCGCCAACCACTCGTCATACGGGTCCACGGTGGCCGCGCGCCGCTTGCGGACGGCCAGGCGTCCAGCTCCGTATAGCAGGAGGAGGGCCCCGCCCAGGGGGACCACGGTGAGAACGATGGTGATGAACCAGATCTTGGCGCTTCTGCGGAACATCTTCCTGCCTCCTGGCCTCGCTCGGCGACCGGTCAGGCGTCGAACGAAAAAACGATCTAGGGCAGACGCCGGTTCCATGGCAGCCACTCAAGTCTGGTCATCCGGCCGCCCGAGTCAATCCGTCAAATGCACTAGGAGGCGGAAGGCGGGGATCGGCGAACTAGTGCCGTTCCAACTATTCGCGCCTAGGAAGGCACCGTGTACGTCGTTCGTGGACAGATTTAGTATCAACAAGTTGGAACGGCACTAGCTGTACCCGGGACGGCCTCTAGAGCGCGGTTTTGACGATTCGGCCGCTCGCCTCGACATACCATTTCTCGCTGGAGAAGGTCGTGCCGTTCAGGGTCGCCGCCATCCAGTCGGCCATCAGGATCGGCGGAAAGGGCCCGACGTTGGCCGCCGGTACGTTCCCGACCGAGTGACGCGAGTCCTGGTACACCACCAGGCGCTTCGGTCCCTGCAAGGCCTTCATCAGCCGTTCGGTGTGCTCGAGCGGCGAGAGCTCGTCGAATTCGCCTGCCACGCACAGATACGGGACGCGGATTTCGTCGGCGTGCCCCTCCCAGGTCATGCTCGTGCGGAAGTGGTCGAACTCGGCTTCGTCGGTGATGCCGGACATGTACATGAACCGCATCTTGAAGGTCGGCGACGCTTCTTCGAAGATGGTGTGGAAGCCGGGCTCGTGGCACACCGCGGACACCGCGACGGCGCGCAGACGCGGCTCGTGGGCGGCGGCGATGGTCCCGAAGAACGAGCCGAAGCTGTTGCCGCTGAGGCCGATGCGGTCCGGATCGATCTCGGCCCGACGCGCCAACCAGTCCACCACGGCCTTGCCCGTGTCGATCCAGGCGGACATGCTGAAGTAGATCTCGAGCACCGGGCTCTGTCGAGCACCCAGCGCTGCTCGCTCCAGCGGCGGGTGAGCGGTCCTCCGTTGGTCTGGGCGGCGGGTTTGGCTGCCGATCCGGCGTCGGACGCGGTCCCGACAGCGATGGCGTGACGGTCGGCCATGGGATGTCCTCCGCGCGCGATGGCGCTATGTCCAGGGTTGCATCTTGGGACCGTAGCCGCCGATGCGATCGACCTTGATCCGCACGATCAATCGCTTCTCCCCGGGCCGGCGGAACGGATACTTGTCGGCGCCCAGGAAGCGCTTGGCGAGCTTGTCGATGTGCTGGTCGGCCCCGGCTTCGGTCACGCTCGCCTTGCCGCGGAGGACCATGTGGGACTGCGGATCGTTCCGGTCCTGCACAGAGACGATGACGCGGGGGTCGCGGCGCAGGTTCTTCGGCTTGAGCCGCCCGTCGGCGGTGTTGAAGAGCACCTCGTCGCCTTCGACGTCCATCCAGACCATCGTCACCTGCGGCGTTCCGTCGGCGTTGCGCGTGACGACGTGGCCGTAGGTCTTGTCCTGGAGGATCTTCTTCACGGACTGCGGCAATGCCATCGCCATGACTCTGCCTCCTCAGTGCCCGGGGACGATCACCCGCGACCGATGAACGGCATCTTGGTGGCCATGACCGTCAGGAACTGCACGTTGGCGTCCAGCGGGAGGCTGGCCATGTACACCACCGCGCGCGCCACGTGCTGGACGTCCATCGTCGGCTCGGCCGCCAGGGAGCCGTTCGCCTGCGGCACGCCCGTCTTCATCCGGGCCGTCAGCTCGGTCTCCGCGTTGCCGATGTCGATCTGGCTGCAGGCGATGTCGTACTTCCGGCCGTCGAGGGAGGTCGACTTGGTGAGTCCGGTGATCGCGTGCTTGGTCGCGGTATAGGGGGCCGAGTTCGGCCTGGGGGCGTGGGCGGAGATCGACCCGTTATTGATGATGCGCCCCCCGCGCGGCACCTGGCTCTTCATGATGTTGAAGGCTTCCTGCGTGCACAGGAATGCGCCGGTCAGGTTGACATCGACGACCGTCTTCCATTGCTCGTACGTCAACTCTTCCAGGGGCAGGGCCGGCGCCCCGGTCCCCGCGTTGTTGAAGAGCAGGTCGAGCCGGCCGAACGTCTCCTTGGTCCGGGCGAACAGGGCTCTGACGGACGCGGGATCGCCGACGTCGGTCGGAACCACCAGCGTCCGCGCCCCTGAGACCCGGCCTTCCCCGGCCGCCGCTTCCAGGAGCTCCTTACGGCGTCCCGCCAGAACGACCGAGTAGCCGTCCTGCAGCAGGCCCAGTGCCACGGCCTTGCCGATTCCGCTTCCCGCGCCCGTGACGATAGCGACCCGGTCAAATGGGGCCATGCTGATCTCCGGGCCTTCTCAGGACTTCAGCGCGAACTTCTGGAACGTGTGACAACCCGCGGGGGCCAGCCCCCGGCTCACGGCGAACGTCCACGTCACTTCGCTCACGTAGATGTCACCCCGCGAGTCCACGGCCAGGCCATGCGGCGCCGCGAAGCTGCCGGGCGCGCACGCATCGGGGCTGCCCCATCGGGTGAGGACCCGTCCCTCGGTGTCATAGACGCTGACCCGGCCGTACCTCGCCTCCTCGATGGGCCCGTGGCGCTGCGAGGTCTGACCCGGGTGCCACCACAGCTCGGAGACGTAGGCCCGGGCCTCGGCGTCGAACACGAGGTGGGTCGGCCGCTGGGTGTCGGTCCACTCGCTGAGGTACTCGCCGTCGGGGCTGAAGATCTGGATGCGGTCGTTCTCGCGGTCACAGACGAAGACGCGCCCGTCCGCCGCGACCGCGATGCCGTGCGGCAGGTAGAACTGGCCGGGGCCGGTGCCCGGCACGCCCCACGACTGCTTCAGCTCGCCGGTCGGTGAGAACCGGTGGACCCGGCAGTTGCCGTAGCCGTCGGAGACGTAGAGGTCTCCCGTCGGCCCCACCGCCAGGTTCGTCGGCCGGTTGAACGGACCGGCCGGCCGCGAGACGGTCAGGGTGTTCTTGCCGTCGTAGCCGGTGGCGGACGGAGTGTTCAGGGTTCCCAGGGTCATCAGCAGCTTGCCGTCCGGCGTGAACTTCCGCACGGTGTGGTTGCCGTCGTCCGTGCAGTAGAGCATGTCGTCCGGGCCGACGGTGATGCCGTGGGTCCGGTAGGTGAACTGGCCCTGCCCCCACGAGCCCAGGAAGTTGCCTTTGCGGTCGTAGATGATGATCGGATGATTGCCGCGGCAGATCAGGAAGACCCGATCTTCTCCGTCGACCGCCACTCCCGCGACATCGCGGTGCTCGTAATCGGTTGGAAGCTGCTCCCAGCCCTCGACGACCTCGTATCGCAATCCGCTGGCCTGTGCCATCGCCAACCTCCCCGGCCGAGCCGTGCTCGAGCGTTCAGCTTTTGGTCCCGCGCGGCTCCGACTATGGGAGAAACGCGGGGCCCAGTCAAGGCTCGTGGCCGGGACGCTTCACTCTTTCAGCCCGGTGAGGGTGAGGCCACGCACGAAGGCGCGCTGGAAGAGGAGGAACAGCAGGATCATCGGAATCATGCCCACCGCCGCCGCCGCCATCATCTCGTGATAGGAGGCGCTGTGGAATCCCTCGAACTGGGCCAGGCCCAGGGGGAAGGTCTTGAGGGCCTCCTTCGAGATGATCACCAGGGGCCAGAGGAACTGATCCCAGTTCTCTCGGAACGAGAGCACGGCCAGGGCCGCTAGGGCCGGCCGGCAGTTGGGAAGCACGATCCGCCAGTAGATCCCGAACTCCGTGCATCCATCCAGGCGGGCGGCCTCGATCAGGGAGTCGGGGAGGTCCGTGATGTACTGACGCATGAGGAAGATGCCGAAGGCGTCCACCGCCAGGGGGATGATGAGGCCGCCGTAGGAATCGAGCAGGCCGAGCTGGCGCACGACCAGAAAGGTCGGCACCAACAAGATCTCCAGCGGGAGCATCAGCGTGCTCAGCATGGCGCGGAAGCAGAGCTCCCGCAGGGGGAAACGGAACTTGGCCAGGCCGTACGCCGCCAGGCTGCCGAAGAAGAGGTTGCCCGCCATGACCGCCAGGGCCATCACGGTGCTGTTGAAGAAATAGGTCCCGAAGGGGAACCGACCCAGGGCCGCCGGATAGTTCTGCCACCGCGGCGCGCGGGGCATCCATTCGAGCGGCAGGCGGAAGATTGCGTCCTGCGTCTTGAAGGAGGAGGAGATCATCCAGAAATACGGCAGCAGGACGAACGCTGCCCCCGCCACCGTGAGCAGGGTCACGACCCATCCCAGAACGCGCCCGCGGGTCCTCGCGTTCATCAGGCCAGCCCCCGCCTGAGCAGCCGGAACTGGACGAGGGTGAAGAGCAGGGCCAGACCGAACAGGATGCTGGAAGCGGCGGCCGCCTCTCCCATCCGGAAGAAGGCGAACCCGGTCTCGTAGATGAAGTAGGGAAGGACGCGGGTGGTGCCGTTGGGCCCCCCCTCGGTCATGACCAGGGGATTGGTGAAGACCTTCATGGCCATGAGCAGCGACATCACCATGACGAACAGCATGGTCGGCCGGAGCAGGGGCAGGGTGATCCACCGGAAGCGCTGCCAGAGGCCGGCTCCATCCATCGCCGCCGCCTCGTAGTAGTCGCGCGGGATGGCCTGCAGGCCCGCCAGATAGACCACCGCGAAGAGCGGCGCGCCGCGCCAGACGCCGATGGCGATCAGCGCCGGCAGGGCCGTCATCTCCTCGCTCAGCCAGTTGATGCGCCCGATCCCCACCGCGGCCAGGAGGCCGTTGACCAGGCCGTGGGGGTGATAGAGGAACTTCCAGACGAGAGCCACGACGATTTGCGACATCGCGATGGGCAGGAAGTAGGCGAGCCGGATCAGCCCGCGCCCGGGCATGGCGCGGTTGAGGAGCAGGGCCAGGCCGAGGGCGAGGAACCACTCGGGGATGGCCACCCCCAGCGTGTATTTCACGGACACGCCGAGGGCCTGATGAAAGAGGGGATTCTCGTAGAGCGCCCGGTAATTACCCAACCCCGTGAACTCGGGCGAGCTCATGAGATCGTAGCGGAAGAAGCTCAGGAGGAGAGCCTGAGCCATCGGATAGAACTTGAACAGGGCGAAGTGGAAGAGGGCGGGTAGGACGAAGAGGAAACCGGCCAAACGGAGCCGGTTCGCGTAGGTCAGACCGAACGGGCGGGCTGCCGTCCGCGCCTGTGGCAGTGAGACCGGCACGGACGGCAGCCCGTTGCTCACCTCATCCTCTACTGGGACATTCCCGCGGTCGTCTCAGGGCTTGCTCAACGCCAGATCGATTTCCTGGCAGGCCTGGTCCAGGGACCGCTTGGGATCCACCCGGTTCAAGACCACGCGCTCCATCGCCCGATGCATGGCGTCGGCGATCTCCGTGAACTTCGGCGAGCGGGTGACGAAGCGGCCGGTCGACATGTCCTGGATGAAGACGTCGATGTAGGGGTGGGACCGGACGCCCGGGATCTCCAGGAAGTTCTTGACCGGAAGAGGATAGGCCGTGTGCTCGAGCCACTCCTTCGGATTCTGGATGAGGAACCGCATCAGGCCGTGGGCCGCCTTCTGCCGATCGGCCGGGATGTCCGGGTTCACCGCCAGGGCGAAGCCGTAGAAATGCGTGACGGGCTTCTGGGGATCGACCTGGGGGAGTGACACGACCTTGAGGTCCTTCATCTTCTCGGGCCCGAACTGCGCCACGCTCCCGGGGTGCGTGACGAACATGGAGACGCGGCCCTGGGCCAGGTCCTCGGCCGGCAGCGGGTGGGTGGCCACGCTCACCGTGGGGTCGGAGATCTTGTGCTCGAGCGCGAAGGAGGCGCGCAGGCGCATCGCCTTGACGCCCGCCTCGCTGTTCACCGTGCACTTGCGGCCGGTGGGATCGAGCGTGCTCCCGCCGAATTGGCGCAGGATCGGCTCGAACTGCGACATCGTCCAGGAGGACGAGTGCATGGCGAAGTCGAACGCTTCCCGGACCATCTTGTCGCCCTCGAACTTCACCAGCTTCTTGCCGATGCGGGCCAGTTGGTCCCAGGTCTGCGGATAGTCCTTGTCCGGGTCCAGGCCCGCCTCCTCGAAGTGGCGCTTGTTCAGGTAGAGGCTCATCGTGCCCGAGACGATGGGCAGCGCGTAGAGCTTGCCTTCGGCCATGTAGCCGTCCAGCGCCCCCGGCAGATACTTCGACTTCATGTCGTCGATCGAGGCGTGACCCAGCGAGCGGGGGTCGAGCGGGACCATCATCTTCTTCTCGATGAAGGTGGGCATGAGCGGATCCATGACCGTGAAGATGTCCGGCCCGGTCTTGGTGGACATCGCCACCGTCACCTTCTTGAAATAGGGGGTCATCGGGAACACTTCGTAGCTCACCGCCACCTTGGATTGGGCGCGGTGATACCTGGCGACGAGCTCCTTGGAGTACTCGTTGTGGGGAGGGTTGGCATGCTCCCACCAGGTGAGCTTCGTCGCCTGGGCGCCGGCCGGTCCGGGCCCGGACGCCAGGCCGGCGATGAGCAACGCGAGGACGAGACGGATTCGCCACATGGCTACTCCTCCTTTTCACCGAAACCGATGAACGGGGCGGTCCATGGCGTTCGTTGGAGAAAGGCGAGAGGGGATCGCGCTCAGGCGCAGGGGGGCCGCCGCGCGCGCACCTGCGGCGTGGCTGCCTCGTACGCGTCGGCAATTCCCAGAATTTCCGCCTCGCCCCACGGGCGCCCCACGATCTGGAGCGAGAGCGGCAAGCCGTCTCTGGAGAATCCCATGGGCACCGAGACGGCCGGGCAGCCCGTGAGGTTGTGGGGCGTCAGGAAGGGACGATGGAGCCACAGGCACTCCACGTCCTTGCCGTTCACCCGGGCCATCAGCGTGGCGATGGGGGCCGCGGCGCTGGGAGTGGAGGGAAGGGCGATGGCATCCACGCGCTGAAAGAGTGCCTCGACCTCGCGCCGCAGCAGCTCCCGCTCCCGCAGGGCCCGCACGTAGTCGTCGAGCCGGGTTCCAAGCGCGCGCTCCAGGCGCGCGCGCACGTCTGTCCCGTACCCGTCGGGGTTCCTGGCATAGAAGGGGCGGTGGAACTCTGCGAACTCGGCGCCCAGGATCGCGGTCATGGTCCGTTCGAGACGCTCGTAGTGGGGGAAGGGCACGGTCTCCAGCCGGGCCCCGAGGTCTCGGAGGGTAGCCACAGCGCGCTCCAACGCCTCGGCCACCTCTCCATCCACCTCGGCGTGACCGGTGAAGTCCGGGCAGAGCGCGATGCGCGCTCCGCCGATGCCGGTTCCCAGCCTCGCCGAGAAGTCCGGGATGGGCACGTCGCGAGACATCGCATCTCGCGGGTCGTAGCCGGCGATGGTCTGCAGCACCAGCGCCGCGTCCCGCGCCGTGCGGGTCAGCGGCCCCACATGGTCGAAGTTCAGGACGTTCGGACACACTCCGCTGAGGCTGACCCGGCCATGGGTGGGCTTCAGCCCCACCACGCCGCAAAATGCGGCCGGGACCCGGATGGAGCCGCCGGTGTCAGACCCCAGGGCGGCCGGGCACAGCCCCGCCGCCACCGCCGCCGCGGAGCCGCCGCTGGACCCGCCCACGATCCGCTCCAGGTTCCAGGGATTTCGCGTGGTCCCGTAGTGCGGGTTGATGGTGGTGGCGGCCGCGGCGAACTCGTGGGTGTGGCACTTGCCCAGCAGCACCGCGCCGGCCCGCTTGAGGCGCGCCACGCACTCCGCGTCCTCGACCGGGACGTGGTCCCGGAAGAAGGTCGACCCATGGGTCGTGCGAATGCCCGCCGTGTTGAAGATGTCCTTGGCGCCGTAGGGGATCCCATGCAGGGGGCCGCGATAGCGCCCAGCGGCGATCTCGGCCTCCGCGGCCTTGGCCTGCGTCCTGGCCGCGTCGGCCGTCACCTCCAGGAACGCGAACAGCCTCGGGTTGAGCGTCTCGGTGCGCTGGAGGTGGGCCTCCACCACGTCGACGGGCGAGAGGTCACGCTTCCGGATGCGCTCGGCAACCTCGGCCAGGCTCGAGAAACACAGCGTCTCTTCGTCCATGGTCGCGATCCTTCAGGGCGCCCGAGCGGCCACAACGCCCGCGGTTGCCCGACCGGCATGACGGATAGCACAATCCGATGGCGCCCGCAATCCGTTGGCCGGGACGCGCAGGAGGGAAGTCGGAACGCCGGGCGGGCGGCGCTACCAGTGAACCGCGATTCCGAACGCCGCCTGGTGCTGGGTCGAGTCCGAGCGGTCGCGGGCCGTCTCCGTGGCGGGGGCCCCTCCGACGGTCCCGTGCTGCTTGAAGTCGAACGTGAACTCGGCGGTCTGGGCGAACCGGTACTCCGCGAAGAGGGAGAGGTTGCGCAGCAGGAAGAGCTTCAGCCCGCCCACCGCCTGCACGCCCGGCTCGACGTCGGTGTCCTGAATGCGCCGGTTGGTGTCGAGGGGCGAGGTGCGGGTGTGTATGGTGGCGATGAAGGCGCCGGCGCCAGCGCCGCCGTACAGCTGGACGCGGCCAAGTGGGAAGCCGGCGTCGGTGAGGAAGGGCATCCGGTAGAGGACGTTGAGGGCGAGCGTGTAGATCTCGAAGTCGGCGCTCTGGACGCTGATCCGGCCGGACGGTGGCGCGCCCAGGCCGGTGCCGGTGAACGTGACCGTTTGCCGTGGCGCCCGCGGCTGCGTGTAGTAGAACTCGAACTCCGAGCCGAGGTGCCCGCCGAGCAGCGGGCGGGGCAGGAAGTAACCGATCTTGCCACCGACCAGCGGGGAGTTCTGGAAGTCGACGTCACGGAACTTCCCGTCCAGGAGCGAGGTGCCACTGAGGTTCAGCTGGGTCTCGGTGGTCTTGCTCTCGCTGAACGCCACGCCGCCGAACACGGCCAGATAGAGCTCACCATGCGCCCGTCCGGGGACGCCGAGCGCGAGGCCGCCGAGGATGAGCGCCGCGCAGGTGCTCGGGCCGCGTGATCGCCGTCGAGTCAGACACATCCTCCTCTTGGGTGGAGACCGGCCCGCCGAGCGTCCCCTCTGCCCGCCGTTGCGTCGTGTCCATGATGGCGGAACGGCCTCCTCCCCCCAAGTTTTTTCGGCCCGGCCGGGCCATCACCCGGCCCCCCGGAATCCGCGGCCCCGCGGCACATCCAAACCTTCGAAGGTCCTCGCCGGTCGGCGCTACTTCCACTCGCGGGCCATCCGGCGGGTCCGCTCCTTGTCGTAGCTGTTGCAGTCGTCGATCAGCTCATTCGTGAGGAACGCCTGGAGGTCTGGCGCGTCAACGAACGGCCCCCGCCGGCACGGCGGCAGCACCCGCCGACTCCCCGGGCGGGGGGAGTGCCGCAGCGCGCCAAGCCGTGCAGGCCATCCGAACGCCGGGGCCCGGACGTAGCAATGGGTGACGCCATGACCGATGTTCGTTTTTTCGACTGGATTTGACCGCGCCGAGGATTGTACCCTCGGCCCGAGCAATGCCCACCTTCGACCTCGAGGCGTACGTGGCGCGCGCCGGCGCGCTCGACCTGTCGGTCATCCCCTGGGCCGACGTTCCGCGACATCCCGTCCCGCCCGAGGCGATCCGCACGCTGGGCTACATGCAGGACATCGAGAGCCACACGATCGTCTACCTCCGCGCGCTGCTGTCCACCCGCGCGATCGACGACCCCGAGGTCGCGACGTTCCTCGCCTGCTGGCTCTACGAGGAGACCTTTCACGGCCTGGCGCTGGCGCGCTTCCTGGAGGCGGCCGGCCATCCGGTGCCGTCCCGGCCGACCCCGCACGGCCAGGAGCCGCTCGTCAAGCGCCTGGAGGCGTGGGCGACGTCGACGCTGTCGAAGGCCTGGCCGGACTTCTGCGCGGTCCACATGACGTGGGGCGCCATCAACGAGCTGACCACGCTCACGGGTTACCGGCGCCTGGTGGCGGTCGCCCCCCACCCGGTGCTCTCCGACCTGCTCGAACGCATCATGATCGACGAGTCGCGACATTTCTTCTTCTACTACCGGCAGGCCGAGATCCGGCTGCAGCGCTCCGGCGCCGCCCGGGTGGCGCGCCTGCTCGTGGACCGTTTCTGGGCCCCGGTCGGCAGCGGCGTGCAGCCGCGCGCCGAGCTGGAGTTCATGGCCCGCTACCTGTTCGCCGGCGACGAGGGTCGTGCGGCGGCCCGCAAGGTGGACGACACGATCCGACGGTTGCCGGGATTCGCCACGGTGCAGCTCCTGGAGGCGTGGATGGATCGGGTCTGCGCTAACGGCATCGGCGTCAATGGAGGACGGCATGGCCACCGCAACCACTGAGCACTACCGCGCCTACACCCCGAAACCCTTCACCCGGGCCGAGCGCGACTCGGTGACGATCCTCTTCGGCGGCCTGCACTGGCGGATCGAGCGCGTGCTTCAGGCGGTGCTGGAGAACAGCGGCTATCGGGCGCGCGTGCTGCCCATCGCCACCAAGGAAGACCTGCTCACCGGCCGCGAGGTCGCCGACATCGGCCAGTGCTGCCCGACCAGCTTCACCACCGGCAACCTGGTCAACTTCCTGCGCGGCGAGGCCAAGCAGATCGGCGCCGCGGAGGTGGCCAAGCGCTACATCTATCTGACGGCGGGCTCGTGCGGGGCCTGCCGCTTCGGCCAGTACCACCAGAGCTACGAGCTGGCCCTGCGCAACAGCGGCCTCGACGCGTTCCGCATGTTCCTGATGGCCCAGGACCAGCTGGACCAGAAGGCCGCGATGGGCGACGGCCTCGACCTGAACCTGCCGATGACGCTCGGCTGCCTGTGGGGGATCTTCTGCACGGACCTCGTGCAGGACCTCGAATACCAGGTGCGGCCCTACGAGGTGCTGCCGGGCCAGACCGACGCCGTCGTCAAGGACAGCGTCGAGTATCTCTACGAGGTCTTCCGCAACCGGCCGGCCCGCACGCCGTACAGGTCGGTCTTCTGGCACCTCACCACACCCTACTTCACGCGGGCGCTACGCGAGGTGTACCGGAAGTTCTCCCAGATCGAGGTCGACCGCCTGCGGGTGAAGCCCAAGGTCAAGATCACCGGCGAGTTCTATCTCCAGACGGTGGAGGGCGAGCCCAACTACAACATCCACCGTTGGCTGGAGGCGGAGGGCGCCGAGGTCTACCCGGCCGCCATCACGGTCTGGATGGACTACCTGCTGCGGCTCGGCCTCCAGCGCTTCGAGGACTACAGCGGCATCGAGAAGGGCGCGCGCCTGAAGCTGGGGCTCGGCCGGGTGGCCCAGGGCATCTACCGGTGGACCTTCAACCGCCTGCGCCGCGCGATGGGCAGCCTGTCCCACGAGATCCCCAGCCAGTTCGAGCTGCGGCGGCTGGCCGCCCCCTACTTCCACAGCCGGCTGGACGGCGGCGAGGGTGACATGCTGGTCGGCAAGGCGCTGTGGGCCTATCACCGGAAGAAGGCCCACATGATCTGCGAGCTGTCGCCGTACTCCTGCATGCCGAACACCATGTCGATCGGCGCCATGGCCGGCGTGGTCGGCCGGTACCCCGATCTGCTCTACGCGCCGCTCGAGATCAAGGGCGACGCCGAGGTCCACGCGCTGTCGCGCTGCCAGATGATCCTGACCGAGGCCAAGAAGCGGGCGCAGCGCGAGTTCGACGACGTGCTGGCGCGCACCGGCCTCACCGTCGACGAGGTCCGCGCCTACCTGGACGCGCACCCGGAGATGAAGCGGGCCACCTACCGCGTGCCCCACGGCGACGCGGCCGGCACGGCCGCCAACCTCGTCCTCCACGTGGCGCGCAGGCTGGGGCGACGCGGATGACCGGAGAGGGATCCCGGAAGGGGGGCGAGACCCCCGTTCGAGGCAAGCTCGTCGGCGTCGACGTCGGCTCCACCACGGTGAAGGCGGCGGTGGTGGAGGACGGCAAGGTCGGCTGGCAGGACTACCAGCGCCACAACACCCGGCAGGCCGAGAAGGTCGTCGAGTTCCTGGGGCGCATGGAGACGGAGGCCGGCCTCACGCCCGGTCGCGACCACGTCTTCTTCACCGGCTCCGGCGCCGGCTTCATCGCGCCGCTGGTGGGCGGCAAGCTCATCCAGGAGGTGGTGGCGGTCGCCGCCTGCGTGGAGCAGCTGCACCCCGACGTCCGGTTCGTCTCGGAGATCGGCGGCGAGGACATGAAGACGATCTTCTTCACCGCCACCGGGACCGGGAAGTCCAAGCAGGTCTACATGCAGTCGGCCTGCAGCGGTGGCACCGGCACCTTCATCGAGAAGACCGCCCGCAAGCTGCAGGTGCCGGGCGAGCGGCTGGCCGGGATGCCGTACGCCGGCATGAGCCTGCACAAGATCAGCAGCAAGTGCGGCATCTTCGCCGAGACTGACGCCAACACGCTCGTGAAGACCGGGGTGCCGGTCGAGGAGATCATCGCCAGCCTGTTCGAGGCGGTCGTCTACCAGAACCTGGCCACGCTGACCAAGGGCAACACGCCCATGCCCGAGGTGCTGCTGCTGGGGGGCCCCAACCTCTTCTTCAAGGGCCTGCAGGAGGCGTGGCGGCATCACCTGGCCAAGCTGTGGGCGCAGCGCAAGATCGCGCTGCCGGAGGGCCGCGAGCCCGTCTCGCTGATCAACGTCCCCGCCGAGGCGCTCTACTACGCGTGCCTGGGCTGCGTGGAGATCGGCAAGGGCGAGAAGCCCGACGTCGGCATCTACCAGGGGCGCGACAAGCTCACGTGGTGGGTGGAGCAGGGCCAGCACGAGCAGAAGGCCAGGGACGGCGCCAAGGGCCTGATCGCCGGCGAGGGCGATCTCGCCGCGTTCGTCCGGGAGTACGTGCGGCCGGCCGGCGCGAACGGTGGCGCGAAGCCGCGGCAGGCCCATGTCGGATCCGTGCTGCTCGGCTGCGACTTCGGCAGTACCACCGCCAAGGCGGTCGTGCTGTCCGAGGACCGCGGGCTGCTCTTCTCCTGCTACGCGCTGTCCAAGGGCAACCCGATCGAGGACGCCCAGTCGCTGTTCCGCCAGGTGCGCGAGGCCGGCTTCACCGACGTGGGCGGGCTCGCGCTCACCGGCTACGGCAAGGACCTCCTCAAGGACGTGCTGGGGGCGGACGTCGGAGTCGTGGAGACGGTGGCCCACGCCACCGCCGCGCTGCACTTCTACCCCGACGCCGACGTGATCTGCGACGTGGGCGGCACCGACGTCAAGATCATGATTCTCCGCCAGGGCACGGTGGCCGACTTCCGGCTCAACTCCCAGTGCTCGTCGGGCAACGGCGCGTTCCTGCAGGGCGTGGCCGAGCGCTACGACATCCCGCTCGAGGCCTACGCCGACCGCGCGTTCGCGGCCAAGGCCATGCCGAGCCTCACCATGGGCTGCGGCGTCTTTCTCCAGTCGGACATCGTGAACCAGCAGCGCAAGGGCTGGTCGGCCGAGGAGATCATGGCCGCGCTGGCGGCGGTGCTGCCCGTCAACGTCTGGATCTACGCCGGCCAGCTCCAGAATCTGAGATCGGTCGGACGGAAGTTCGTCCTGCAGGGCGGCACCCACCGCAACATGGCGGTGGTCAAGGCCCAGGTGGACTTCATCCGCGGTAAGGTGCCCGACGCCGAGGTCGTCCTCCATCCGTACTCGGGCGAGGCCGGCGCCATCGGCGCCGCGCTGTGCGTCGCCGAGTGGCGGAAGGGCGGCGGGGCCTCGCGCTTCCGGGGATTCGACACCATCCAGGCCCTGACCTACACGAGCACGACCAGCGCCGAGACGGTCTGCAAGTGGTGCCCGATCAACTGCACCCGGACGTTCATCGACGTTCAGCTCCCCGGCGCCCAGGGGCGCTCGTGGAGCAAGGTGCCGCTGGCCGGGGGCTGGGAGCGCGTCATCAGCGGCAACTCGTGTCCCAAGGGGCTCGTCGAGGACGTCAACGAGATGCGGGTGGTCAAGGCGAAGCTCGAGGAGGTCAAGCGTGAGTACCCTAACGTTGCCGAGATGGTTCGGAAGGACGCGTTCCGCCGAGTCGGCGCCGCCGTCCTCCGAACCTCCCCAGTGGATGCGCCGGCCAAGCCGGCGCTCGACACTGCCCTGAAGGCCGGGCGCGAGGGGAGATAGCCGTGCCGACGCTAACGCTCCCGCGATGGCTCTCGAAGGCGCCTGCCGCCGCGCCGCCGTCCCGCGCTAGCCTCCGGATCGGCATCCCGCGCGTCCTCAACCTCTGGTCCACCCACCAGTTCTGGATGGGCCTGTTCGGCGCGCTGGGGATCGATCCCCGGAACGTGATCTTCTCCTCCGACACGTCGGAGGAACAGGGCCGGCAGTTCGGCAAGGGCCGCGGCACCGTCGACTGCTGCTACCCGGTGAAGTGCATCTCCGGGCATTACGGCGAGCTCGTCTTCGGCCAGAAGCAGAAGCTCGACATCCTGTTCTCGCCGATGATCTACACGCTCCCGTCGTTCATGAGCGGGCACGTGGCCCGCACGCTGACCTGCCCGCGCGTCATGGCCGCCCCCGAGAACATCAAGGCCGGCTTCCTGAAGGAGGCCGACGTCTTCGCGGAGGCCGGCATCAAGTACGTCACACCTTTCGTCTCTCTCGACGAGCCGCCGCTCGTCCCCAAGCAGCTCTTCGAGGGATTTCAAGATGTGCTGCCGGGGCTGACGCGGGCGGAGATGGCCCAGGCCGTCGGCGAGGGTTACCAAGCGCTGCAGGGCTTCAACGACCGGCTTCGCCGGAAGTCGCGCGAGGTGCTGGAGTGGTGCGCGCGCGAGGACCGGGCGTGCCTGCTGGTGCTGGCCCGGCCGTACCACATGGACCCCGGCATCGGCCACGAGATCGAGGTCGATCTGCAGGCCTACGGCTATCCGATCCTCTGGATGCAGTACTTCCCCACCGATCCGGATCTGATGGACTGGGCGTTCGGGGAGGACATCCGCGCCGGCTTCATCAAGTCGCCGTTCGACATCCGCGACGTGTGGCCGTCGTCCTACTCGTCCAACACGAACGAGATCCTGTGGGGCGCCAAGGTGGCCGCGCGTATCCCCTGGATCGCCTGCGTCATCCGGCTGTCCTCCTACGAGTGCGGGATGGACCAGCCGACCTACACGCCGGTGCAGCAGATCATCGAGCGCTCGGGCACGCTCTTCTTCTCCTTCCAGGACCTCGACTCCACCAAGCCCGCCGGCTCGGTGAAGATCCGGGTCGAGACGATCACGCACTACCTCGAGAAATATGCCAGGGAGATCATCGCGCGGAAGAAGGCGGCCATGGCGCCGGGCTGCCCGCTGGCCCAGCGTTAACGGCGCGTCGGAGTAGGCACCGTTCGAGCGCGGCCTTCGCCCGCGCCATCCCACTGGGGAGGTTCAGAGGGGGCCGTAACGTCCGCCCCCTCCGACTCAAAGACCCGCCCCTTCCGTGCCGCGGAAGGTGCCGGCCGGGAGGGGGCCGCGCGGCGCTATATATAATGTCCGGGCGATGAGCGCCACCGGGGAGGCCGACAGCGCCGAGGTCCTGAAGCAGCTCCTTCCGCCGGCCCTGGCGCCGCTGTTCGACGCGTCGTTCATCCACTCCTGCGTCCTCTACGACGAGTTCGTCTACAGGCTCACCCTCCAGGTGTTCCGTTCGGCCGGCCTCGAGGCGGCCTCGCGCGAGCCCGGCAGCGCCGGGGAGATCGCGGGCCGCGCGGGATTGGACACGGGGCGAGCCCTGGCGCCGGTCGACTGGATGCTCAGGCAGCTCGCGGCCAGAGGGGTCGTGGAGGAGGTGGATGCCGGCGGGGCGGCGCGCCGGTTCCGCGCCCGCGCGTCCCTGCCCGCGCTCGATCCTGGCATCGTCCGCGAGGAGCAGCGCCGCCACCAGCCCTCGTGGCTGCCTTCGTACGTCCTGGCCGAGACGGTCGCGCAGGACTACGCGGCGTTCCTCCGCGGGGAGGCGACGGGGGAGGCGATCCTGTTCTCTCCCGCCCGCTTCCGCCTCTGGGTCGATTACTTCTCGAACGACAACGGCCTCTACACCGTGAACAACCGGGTCGGCGCGATCGCGGTGGAGCAATGGATGCCCCGCGGAGGCGGCAGCATTCTCGAGCTGGGAGGCGGGCTGGCCAGCGCCGCCACCGCCCTCCTCGAGCGGTTCGAAGGCGCGGGGCGGCTGGGCGAGATCCGCGAGTACCGCTTCACGGAGATCGTTCCGGCGTTTCTCCGGCGCGGGCAGCAGGCCCTTCAGGCCCGGTTCCCCGGCGCCGCGTTTCTGACGTTCGAGCGTCTGGACATGAACCGTCCCTTCCAGGAGCAGGGCGTGGCGCCGGGCAGCCTGGCGGTCGTCTACGCCGTCAACACGCTCCACGTGGCCCTCGACCTCGCCGTCACCCTCGGCCAGATCTTCCAGGCCCTGGCCCCCGGTGGCCGGCTGATCGTGTCCGAGTGCGTCCGCCCGCACCCGGACCAGGCGATCTACGTCGAGTTCGTCTTCAACCTGATGGAGGCGTTCCGATCCCCGCGTTTGCATCCGACCTACCGTCCGAACGGAGGGTTTCTCACGCCCGAGCAGTGGAGGGCGGCCATGGAGGCGGCGGGGTTCGTTGACGTGCGCTTCCTGCCGGACATCGTGCGCATCCGGGGCCGGTTCCCGGCCTTCTACGTGGCCGCCATCGGGGCGACCCGCCCCTGACCGCGCGTCCACCCCCGAATCTCTTCCACCCGGGTGGACGCGCCGCTTAGAATGACGACGCCCACGTCGACACGCGACCCGGGCGGGGAGGCGAGGTTCCTGAAGCCAGGCGACGAGATCCCGGCGTTGAAGGGCGTGTGGCTCAGCGACGGGCCGGTGCGTAGCTCGGTCGAGACGTTGCTGCTCGAAATGCTGGAGCCGCTCCAGCCGCGTCCGAGCCTCCGCCGGGCGGTGCTCGAGGAGCTCAGCCGTCCGGTGAAGCTGACCGACGTGATCCTCGACTATCTCGGCCTGCGGCCCGTCGCCGTCGACACGTCGGGCGACCTTCCGCTTCTCCTGGTGTCGCCCAAGCCGGGACGAGACGCCTGGCAGAAGGCGCTGCTGCGTTCCGGGGGCGACCGGCCGATCGGCATCGTGCTCAACACCCGCGACCGGGGGCGGGTGGCGCTCGTCCACGAGGTCTTCGCGCACTTCTCGACGCTCCTGAAGCATTACACGCGGCGGTATGCGGTCCTCGCCGCCGAGGGCCAGCGTCACGAGGCGATCATCGAGGCGCTCCGCGGCGAGCTGGCGACGAGCGCGCCCGTCGCCGAGCTGTTGGCCGAGGGCCGGCGCCACGTGCAGATGCTCGACCCCTCGGTCCTGTTCGGACCGGACGGCGGGATCCGGGTCCAGCTCGGGAGCCTCTCCCAGACCACCCGCAACCTCCTGAGAGAAGGGCTCCGGGGCGAGGAGGTCTTCATCCTTCCCCCGACCCTCTTCGAGGCCGGGACTAATTACGGCGACATCGAGTTCCTGGTCTATCTGAACTTCTTCCTGCGGCAGGGCCAGCGGACGCGGATCGCGGGGACGGCCCGCCAGAAGCTGATGTTCTACCGCCTGCTCACGCTGGTCATCTTCGGGCTGTTCGATCCGGATGCCCAGGAACCGGCGTCGCTTGACCAGCTCCGCGAGGCCTACAGGGTGCCTGACGGGGAGGCCTACCGGCTCTTCCTGACGACCTACGAAACCTTCGCGGTTCGGCGGAGCCCGGACGCCGTCAGCCGCCGGCCGAGCCTGGACGACTACGTCGACTTCGTCCTGCTCGAGCCCGGCGAGACCGCGATCCCGATCGAGGAGCATGGCGCCAGCGGGCGGGGGCGGCTCCTGGGGGAGGTCCGGGTGAAATCGCTCCCCGCCGGGATGTTCGACGTGCGCATCGTGTCGCCCGACGGCCGGTCCACCGACAAGCGCATGCACGTGACGGCGCCGGGGCCGACGGAGGTCCGCATTCCCGAGGAGCTCCGCCGCCCGCTGGAGTTCGCGACGAACAGGCCGCAGTTCGGCGTGACCCCGCTGGGCACCAGCCACGGGTTCGATCCCGTGGGCGATGTGACGAGCTTCGTCATCTGGCTCAACGGCCGGGGGATCCTCGTCGACCCGTCACCGGAGGCTCTCATCTACCTGAAGCAGATGGGCGTGGCGACCGCCGACGTCCCCTACGTGTTCCTGACCCACATCCATGCCGACCACGACGGCGGCCTCCTGGGAAAGCTGTTGAGTGGGAGCCGCACGAGCATCATCGCCTCGGACGTGGTGTTCCGGTCCTTCATCGAGAAGGCTGAGATCGTCACCGGGCACAACTGCGAGCGCGAAGGCCTCGTGCGGCACGTGGCGGCGAATCCGGGCGCACCCGTCACCGTCGAGATCGGCGGCGACCTGGCCACCTTTGAAACCCGCTGGAACCTGCACCCGGTCCCGACCAACGGGTTCCGGATGCGCTTCGGCGGCCGAACTTTTGGATACTCGGGGGACACGCAGTACGATCCCGCCGCCATCCGCGGCAAGCGGGAGCGGAACGAACTCTCCGCCCGCCAGCACGACGACCTCCTGTATTTCTTCTGGACGCCCGAGGGGGAGTCGAACGTCGATCTCCTCTATCACGAGGCGGGGCTGGCGCCGATCCACACCGCGCGGGAGACGCTCGGATCGCTGCCCGAAGCCGTCCGGGCGCGGACGTTCCTCGTGCACATCGCCGACGCCGACGTCCCCGCCGGCGCGGTCCCGGCCAAGCCGCGCCTGTTCTCCACCCACGTCCTGCTGCCGCCGACCGAGCAGTCGCGCCAGCGCATCCTGGTGGACACCCTGCGACTGGTCAGCTACCTCTACGACATCCCCACCGACACGCTGGAGGCGCTCCTGGGCGGCGCCGAAGTCCGGCACTATGGAAGAAACGACTTCGTCGTCCGGCGCGGCGCGGTGGGCCGGAAGGAGCCGCTCCACTTTTTCGTCGTCGCCGATGGGGAGGTGGCGGTGAGGGAGGAGCGGCGCCTGATCACGCGGCTCGGCAAGGCCGACACCTTCGGCGAGTGGGGGATCAGCCATCAGCGCGGGTACCGGGCGGCCGACGTCGTGGCCGTGCGCGCCTGCCAGTGCCTCCAGTTCACGGAGGCGCAGTACTGGTGGCTCGTCGAGCGTCACCCCGTGATTCAGGAGCGGATCGCCAAGATCCGGACGCTACTGCCCCGGCTCGAGCTGGCCCGGACCCGGCAGCGGCTACAGGCGGGGGCGAGCGCGTTGAAGCCGCTGAGGGTCGTCTCGCAGATGACGTCCACGCAGCTCGCGGGGCTGGCCCTCTTCGGCGAGCTGAAGGCGTTCGGGAAGGATCAGGCGGTCATCGTGGAGGGCGAGGAATACGATGGCTCCTACGTCCTGCTCTCCGGTCATCTGGCTGCCAGCGTGGGTGGCTGGGACCTGGGCGAGCTGGGGGAGGGGGACATCTTCGGCGAGATGGGCTTCCTGGAAGGCGGCCGGCGCCAGGCGACGATCAAGGTCGTCTCGGCGGACGCCGAGATGCTGTTCCTGAGCACGCGGAACTTCCAGCGCCTGCTGGAAACCTTCCCCGCGTTCTCGTGGGGGATCCACGAGATGGCCGCCTATCGCCGCGAGAGCCGCCGGCCGGTGGACGCCGCCCCGCGCGCGTGATCGCGGCTCGGGAGCGTGTCGGAGATCACCATTCGAGCGCGGGCTTTGCCCGCGCAATCCTTCCTCGCAATCCTTCCTTGGGGGAGGCCTCGGAGGGGGCCGTCGAGGCCCCCTCCGATCGACCTAGCGGGGGGACGGGGGAGGCGGACCGGGAGCAGGCGCGCCGCCGATCACCCGCGGCGTGATCAGGACGAGCAGCTCGCTCTTTTCGATCGTCTGCGTCTTCGCGCGGAACAAGGCCCCCAGGATCGGGATGTCCTTCAAGAAGGGCACCCCCCGCTCCTCGGTCGCGCGCCGATCGCGAATCAGTCCCCCCAGCACCAGCGTCTGATTGTCCAGCAGCACGACCGAGGTCTCCAGCTCGCGCTTGATGATCCGCCGCGAGCTGGTGGGCGGCTCGGGCGCGCCCGCGTCGTTGACCTCCTGCTTGATGTCGAGCGCGACGGTCCCGCCCTCGCCCACCCGCGGGGTGACCGTCAGGATGACGCCGACGTCCCGGTACTCGACCGCCTGGGTGCCGACGATCGCCGCGGTGAGTGAGTCGCCCGACGGTACGGCGCCGCCGATCGGTACCTGTTGACTGGTGACGATGGGGACCGAGTCCGAGACATTGATCGCGGCCTTCTGGTTCTCCGAGACCAGCACGGAGGCGGTGGAGACGACATTGACACGGTTCTGGGAGACCAGCGCGTTCAGGAGCACGAGGAAACTCTCCCCGGCGACCCCGAGGACGGTGAGCCCGCTGGCGGCCGGCCCCAGCAGGGACGATGTCGTCAGCAGCGTCGTCGCCGTGGAGGTCAGCGAGATGACTCGCGCGCTACCGATCGCGGTCGCCCAGTCGATGCCCGTGCGCGTCTCGTCCGTGAGGGTGACCTCGGCCACCAGCGCCTCCACCACGACCTGCCGGGGAGGCCGATCGAGCTGCTTGATGGTCGCCTCGATCTCGGGCCAGTCGGGCGGGGACGTCGTCACGATGATCGCGTTGGTGCCCTCGTCGGCGATGACGCGCACCGGAGGCTTGGTGGGAGCCGCGCCCGTCGCGGGGCCCGCGTAGAGGGCGGCCAGGCTGGAGGCCAGGTCCTTGGCCCGGGCGTGCTCCACGGCGTAGACGAAGACCTGGCGTCCGCCGGGGACCGGCGCGTCGACCTGGCCGATGAGGCGCCGGATGAGCTCCAGCTCGTGTCGCGGCGCCTGGACCAGGAGCGAGTTCGAACGGGGCTCGGCTATGACCAGGGCGGCCCCTTCCCCGGGGCCTCCCGCCGGTCGGCGGCGTTGATTCAGAATCGTCGCCAGCTGGGCGGCGTCCACGAAGCGGATCGGAATCACCTGGAGCTCGTCGAGCACGCTCTCCCCCTCCACCAGACGGATGATGTCCAGCGCGCGGCGGACATTGGCCGCC
>DASYUQ010000055.1 GCA_036001065.1 Candidatus Methylomirabilota bacterium | reverse complement strand
CGTGCCGCCGGGATTGACCCAGACGTTGGCCCAGACGGTGCCGCTGACGGTCTCGCCGGGGCGGGGGGTGGTGAGGGCGACGGTGAGGGAGCCGGTGGCGCCGTTATTGACGGTGACGGTGCGGGTGGCGGTGGCGACGGCACCGGCGCTGTCGGTGACGGTCAGCGTGAGCGTGTGCGCCGCATCCGAGTACGTCCTGGTATCCCACGCGTAGGAGGCGCTCGTCGCCGCAATCGTCTGAACCGAGACCACCGCGCCGTCGATCGCGAGTTTGTAGGTGATGTTGCCCGGCGCCGCGCCGCTGGCGGCCATGCCCACGGTCGTGGTGTCGGAGACGATCGCGTCAGCCGGCGGGCTCGTGAAGGAGGCGGTCAGCTTGCCCGTCTCCCCGTTCTGCACGGTGACGTCGACGCTCGCCGAACCGGTGCGGATCGAGCTCTGCACCGTCACCGTCAGCGTCTGGGGCCCGTTGGGCGTCTTGGTGGTGTCCCACGGTAGCGTGACGTGGGTGTCGGGCGAGGATTCGGTCCAGAGCGTCGTGCCGGCGGCTTTCAGCGTGAAGTTGTACGGCCCCGCCGCGCCCGAGACCCAGACATTGACCCAGGTCGTCCCGCTGACCGTCTGCCCCGGCGTCGGGGTGGTCAGCGCGACCGTGATCGCGCCGGTCTGGGAGACGCTCACGGTGCGAGTGGCGGTGGAGGTTTGGCCGGTCGCGTCGGTCACCGTCAGCGTGAGCGTGTGGGCGCCATTAGGGACCGTGGTGGTGTTCCAGTTGTACGTCGCGCTGGTGTCGGGCGTGGTCGTCGTGAACACCTCGGTGCCGTCGATCTTGAGCCTGTAGGTGAAGTTCGGGGTGCCCCCGCCGCTCACGGCCATCGCTACGGTCTGCGTGCCGTTGACGGTCGCGCCGGCAGGCGGGTTGGTGAAGGAGGCCGAGAAGACCGGCGCCTGGACGGTGATCGTCCGCGTCGGGGGGCTCGGATCGTTGTCGCCGAGATTGTCCGTCGCCGTCAGCGAGACGATGTACGTGCCTGGGGTCGGGAACGTCACCTCTCCCGGCGTGGGCACCTTGCTGGTCGCCGGCGCGCCGCCCGGAAAGACCCACGAGAGGGTCGCCACGCTGCCATCCGCATCGGTTCCGTCTCCGCTGAACGTCACGGACTGCCCCGCCTTGATCGTGACGTCGGTGGTCGGGGTCGGGTTCAGAATCATGCCCCGGGGCGGCTGATTGGTCGGGTTGAACGAAACCTGCACGAATTTCGCGATCGAGGGCACCCCCTTCTTGTCGACGAGGAAGACCATGTAGTAGCCGGGGGGCGCGATGTTGCTGTTGGGGGGCGACGTCACCGTGAGGACGCCGCTGCCCGCCGTGAAGTTCAGGTCGACCAGGCGCTGGTCGAAGTCGAAGGCGTGAGTGGAGGACCCCGGCCGGACGAGGGCCACCGACGCGATGTTTGCGGCATTGGGCGTCTGGACCTGGAACGAGGCGTCGTAGCCCACCCGGGCGGGGACGCTGGTGATCGTCGGCCGCGGCGCCCGGACGACGTTGCCGTTGGCGTCGGTCGTGAACAGATAGGCGGGCGAGTAGATCTCCAGCCGGTTGTCCCAGGCGCCCTGGAATGGGTTGGAGCCGGCCACCCAGACCGTCGCGTCGGGGAGGAGCAGGGCGACCGAATGATAGAGACGCGGCACGGCGGCCCGGCCGGCGGAGGACCACGTCTCGGTCGCGGGATCGAAGAGATCGGCGCCCAGGCTCGCGGTGCTCGCGTCGTTGTCGACGGCCGAGCCGCCCAGGGCCAGGATCTTGCCGGTCGGCAGGATGACGGCGTTCATCTCGATGCGCGGCGCCGACATCGGCGGCAGCGCGCGCCAGGCCGGCGTCCCCGCCGAGAGAGCGATGATCTCGGCGGTGGCGGTGGCCGGGTTGTTGCCGCCCATGATCATGACGCGCGCCCGGTAACCTTCCTCCGGCCGGAGGGGTAGCAGCACGGATGAGCCGTAGCGACGATCGCGCGCGTAGATGGTGCGCGCCATGCTGGCGGTCCAGGTCTTCGTCGCCGGATCGAAGAGACGGGAGTCGGGCGCACTGCCCGAGAAGAACACCTTGCCGTTGGGCAGGAGGTGTAGCCAGGGATAGAGCGGTGGCGTCCAGGGTGCCATGAACTCCGGGCTCCAGCCAGTGGGCACGTCGTAGAGCTCGACGGCCTGATTGGGTACGCCGGCCGTCTCCAGCCACCCGCTGAACGTCATGGTCTTGCCGTCGCTCAGCGCCGCAGTGGACGGATACCAGCGTCCGCGCGCCATGTCCTGCACCTGGATGAAGTTCTCGGCCGCGGGATCGAAGATGGTCGTCGTCCTGAGGCCCCGGAAGGGGTTGTACTGCAGACTGCCGCCCGTGATGAGGACACGGCCGTCGGGCAGGAAGGACATCGCGTTGCAGAAGAGGTCCCAGGGGATGGTCTGGACGCTGAAGCTGCCCGCGCCCGGGTCCCAAACGGCGGCGCGGTAGGTCGTATGGGTCGGGTCGTTCTCCGAGCCCGACGCGATGAGGACCTTGCCGGTGCGCAGCAGCCCGACGTGAATCGGGTTGATCGGGGTCCGGTACGGGAGGAGCTTCCATTCGCCAGCGACGCTGGCCTGGGCTCCGGCGACGCCGGGCGTCGCGGCCACGCCGAGCGAGGCCGCCAGCGTCGCCAACACGAACATCCGGCGAACCTGTCGGCACTGCATGCCGACGTGCTCTGGTCCACAATCCGTGCCACACCCTGAATGGCGCGAAAATACGTGACGACCCGATCCGGCAGGCTGCAGACGTTTGCAGAGGGTGTCCCCGCCCGCGCGCCGCGCGGGAATCGGTTTCATACCACGAGGCGCGCGATGGCCTGAGGCACATTGCCCCCTCCTGAAGGGAACGAATCGACTGGCAACGAGAGGCCGCGCGGCCCGCGTCACCGGGTGCGACGCCGCGCGGGCGGCCCTGGTATCACTCCTGCAGCGTGGTGAGGGCGATGAAGGTCTCGGTCGTCATTCCGACCTACAACCGGAGTCACGTCATCGGGCGGGCGCTCGAGAGTGTCCTGGCCCAGACCTACGGGGACGTGGAGATCCTCATAGTCGACGACGGCTCCATCGACGGCACGGCCGAGCGGCTGGGGCGCGTGCGTGACGCCCGCGTGCGCTACGTCCGGCGCGGGCACGCCGGGGTGTCGGCGACCCGCAACGCAGGCGTGGCGCTGGCGACGGGCGAGCTGATCTCGTTTCTCGATTCCGACGATCTCTGGAAGCCCGACAAGCTCAAGCGCGAGGTCGGGTTCCTGGCGGGCCATCCGGACGTGCAGGCCGTGTTCAGCGATCTGGAGAAATACGACGGCGACCTGTTCGTCCCGTCATTCATGCGCGCCTCGCCGCTCTTCGGGCGGTGGCTCGGGAGCGCTACCTACCCCGAGGGGGTGGTGCTCCCGCGCCGCGAGATGTTCCTCTTCCTGCTGCAGGAGGTGTTCATCAAGCCCAGCGCGCTGACGCTCCACCGCGAGGCCTTCAAGCGTACGGGCGGCTTCGACGAAACCTGGACCTCGTCGGAGGACTGGGACTTCCTCCTCCGCTTCAGCAAGTGGGCGCAGCTCGGCTACCTGGACCGCCCCCTGGCCGTTCTGCGGCTGTCGGTCGATTCCCTGCACCGCATCGACCAGCCCCGCGGCGAGACCGCGATGCTCGGCCTGCTGGCGCGCGAGCGCGAAGCGCTCCGTCACGACCCGGAAGCGCTGGCGGCGGTCCAGCGCGGGCTGAGGGAGCGCGTGAAGCAGTTCGCCTGGTACTACGACGAAGCGGGCTGCCCGCTGGCGGCCACCCGGATCCACTTGCGCGGGTTCCGGATCACCCGCGATCCCGAGCTGCTTGTCCGCGCTGCCGGCGGGTGGGTGCCGCGCGCGTTCCGGGCATGGCTGGTCGGCTGTTTACGTCGCGCCCGGCGTCGTCCGGCCGCCGGGGCTCGACGGGGTGTCCCGTCCCGTGACCCCGAGCGCCAGCGGCCCGGCGCCGGCCGGGCGCCCTAAGCGTCAGGAAGGCTCCGTCAGCGTCTCGATTTAGACCTACAATCGCTCTTCGTGCGAGCGCCGCTGATCGCCCTGCTGTGCGCCACGATGTTCACCGGCATTTTCTGGCAGGGAGCGTTCCCGGCGCTGCTCCCCGACCTCGGGCGCAGCGCCGCTCTGGCCGACTGGCAGCTCGGCGCGCTGGCCGGAGCGTTCGGCTTCGCGCGGATGATCGCGGACATCCCGGTGGGCCTGTTCATCACCCATCACCTGCGGCGGGCGCTCGTGCTGTCGCCCCTGCTGCTGGGGGTGGGCGTGCTCTGCCTCGCCGGCGGCGGGCCGTTCGCGGTGCTGGTGCTGGGCCGCGCGCTCATGGGCGTCGGCCACGCGCTCAGCATCGTGGCCGGGCTCACGGCGATTCTCCGCTACCAGTCAGGCGGCGGCCTGGCCTCCGCGCTCAGCGCCTTCGAGCTGTCGGCGATGCTCGGGATCCTCGGCGGGACCGTCCTGCTCGGGCTCTTGCCGGCGGATCTGCCGTGGAACGTGGCGCTGCTGCTCATCTGCGCGCCGCAGGCCCTGGGGCTCCTCATGGTGCCGTTCGTACTGGCGGCGCTGCCGGCCGAGCCGCCGGGGGCCACCCGCCCCCTCTTCGCGCGCCCCGCCCGGTCGGCGTCGGCGCCCATCACGGCGCTGGTCGTGCTGGCCTTCACCGCCGGCAGCGCGATCGCCACGTCGTACTCGACGCTCGAGCAATTCATCGTCCCGCTGCGGGCGGATCGCGAGTTCGGTCTGGCGCGGACCGGCATCGCGCGGCTGCTGATGATCGTACAGATCTGCGACATCGTCTGCCTGCTGCCGGCGGGGATGCTCGCCGACCGCCGGGGCGCGGCGCGCGTCCTGGGACTGATGCTCCTCGTCTTCGGTGCCGGTGAGGGGCTGATCGCGTTTGGCGGCTTCGCCGCTCTGGTGGCGGGATGCGCGCTCTTCGGCGTCGGGATGGCCGCCTGGACGCTGCCGCTCAGCTTGCTGAGGCGCGAGACGCCGGCCGACCACATCGGTTGGCGCACCGCGCTCTACCGCGTCGGGGTGGATGCCGGGATCTTTCTCGGCCCGTTCCTGAGCGGATTCCTCGCCGGCGGCCGTTCACGCCTGTTCGCCGGCGTCCTGGCCCTGCTCCTGATGCTGATCGGCGTCGCGCTGCTGCGGCGCCATCACTGACGACCGACGCGGGGGAGGATCAGGCTCCGCCTCACCGCGCCAGCCGCCGCAGCGGCGCGCCGGCCAGGCGGGCGAGGATCCACTCGCGGCGAAGCCCCGCGCCGAGCCGCTGGTAGAAGCGGATCGCCGGGGTGTTCCAGTCGAGCACCGTCCATTCCATCCGGCCGCAGCCGCGCCGCACCGCGAGGCGCGCCAGGGCGGCCAGCAGCGCCTTTCCCGCGCCCCGCCTGCGCTCCTCGGGCAGCACGAACAGGTCTTCGATGTAGAGGGTGGGGCGCCCCATGAAGGTCGAGTAGGTGAAGAAGTAGAGCGTGAAGCCGATGGCGCGGCGCCCGCGCCGGCAGATGAGCGTTTCGAAGTAGCGCCGGTCTCCGAAGCCGTGACGGCGGATGCGGTCGGCCGTCGCCTCCATCGCGTGGGCCAGACGCTCGTACTCCGCGAGACCGCGGATCAGCGCGAAGATGGTCGGCACGTCCCGCCGGGTGGCGCGACGGATGCTGTATCGGGGACGCCTCATGCGGCGGCGCCGCTACCTGAGCCTGCTCATGTCCTCGGGGAAGTTCGACGTGAAGGAGTAGGACTTCACCGTGCCGTTGGGGTTGAAGCGAACGGTGAGGTCTTTGGTCAGTTCTCCCCCGGCCCGCCGCTCGAGATAAAACCAGCGCCAGGTCGGGTCCCCGCTGTCGATCCCGACCTGGTACGGCGCTCCGAACGTGCGCTCCAGGAATGCCCGATCGGTCGTCCCGATCATGATCGACGCCGGCGCCGGCGAGGGGAAGAGATGGCCGGCCTTGAGCGCGCAGCCCGCAGCCAGCGTCAGGACGACCAGCGATGGGAGGACGAGCAATCGCTTCATGGCGGGAGATTATCTCAGGCCCCGGCGCGGGCTGGCAAGAAGCGGGGGACGCCCACGCCCGGCCCCTTCTCACGGCTCCTGTTGACCGCCTTGCGCTCTCGGGACTAATCTCGCCCCACCCTGGGGCTGGCCTGCACTGGACCGGGATTCGCCGGGAGGCCGCATGTGATCTTGCCGCTGGCGCTGCCGTTTCTCTTCCTCGCCTTTCTGGGGCTCCTGGCCCTGCTGGTCTTCATGGTCGAGGTGCGCATCCTCGCCTACGCCTATCACAAGATCGGAGTGCGACCCCGGTACATGCTGCTCGTGCTGCTGCTGTCGCTCCTCGGCAGCTACGTGAACATCCCGCTTTACGCGGTCCCGGTTCAGCGTCTGAACCCTCCGCAGGAGATCACGATGTTCGGCCGAACGTACCTCGCGCCGCCGCAGCTCGAGAGCGGCACGACGGTCGTCGCCATCAACCTCGGAGGAGCGCTCCTGCCTCTCCTGTTGTCGGTCTATCTGTTCCTGCGCTTCAACCTGCGCTTCCGAATGCTCGTCGGCGTGGCGATCGTGGCCGCCGTCGTCCACAGTCTGGCGCAGGTCGTGCCGGGCGTGGGCATCGTGGTGCCGATGTTCGTCCCTCCGCTGACCGCCGCCGCGGTGAGCCTGGTGCTGGCGTTCCGGCGAGCCCCGCCGGTGGCGTATGTCTCGGGGTCGATGGGGGCGCTGGTCGGTGCCGACCTCCTGAACCTCGGAAAGATCACGGAACTGGGCGCCCCCTTCATCGCCATCGGCGGCGCCGGCACGTTCGACGGCGTCTTTCTGACCGGCATCATCGCGGGACTGCTCGTATGAAAGGTTGGACCGCTGGGACGACGAGAGAGGAGAGACACGATGAGCGAGAGAAGCCTCCGCCACACCTGCGTCGTTGGCATGATGGCCCTCGGTCTCGCCGCGCCGGCGCTCTGGCCGGCGCCGGCGGCGGCTCAGAACCAGCACATGGAGGTGATCCACCACCCGAACTACGACCGGACGGTGTTCATGCCGTTCGTCCCCGCCCTCAAGATCAAGAGCGGAAAGATCCTCTGGCTCTCGGGGACAACCGCTTTGCCCGTGTATCACCACCACCCGCACCGGCGCGAGGAGATCGGCAAGTACTTCGTGAACGACCTCGAGACCCAGACCCGAATGGCCATGGAGGGGATCAAGCAGACCCTCGAAGCGGCGGGGGCGACGTTCAAAGACGTGGTGCACGTCTTCGTCTTCCGCGCCCGGCCCCGGATCGGCGACATCGGCAAGGCCAGCGCGGTCATCAACTCGTACTTCGCGCCCTACAACCACAAGCCGACCTCGACCAACCTCGCCGTCGTGGAGCTCGGCGAGCCCGAGCAACTGATCGAGATCCAGATGGTCGCGGTGGTCGATTAGTCCAGCGGGCGGCTCCGGCGGTCGGCGCCGGGCCGGGGCCGGGCCGGGGCCGGACCGGTGAAACGCCGATCGGGCTCCCCGTCGCGATCTTCGTCTCCTTTGCCGCCCCCCGGCTCTCCCCGAGCGAGGCCGGGGACACTCCTGAACCGGCGGCGGACAGTTGCCGCACCGAGTCCCGGGTCGCGGGCCTCCCCCGAGCCCGGCAGGGCCGGCGGGCCGGCTCTCGGGGCCCAGGATCGGCGGCCCGGGCCAGGGTCGTCGCCCTGCTCGATCCGGGTCGGGGTCGGCTTTCCCTGGGCGTCGGAGGGCGCCTGCCGCCGCTGGTGTCCGACGAACGTCACGCTGTCATCTGTCGATCACTCACGCGTAAATTGTGGGAACGTGGTGCTCTTTTGAATCGGGCGCTTTCGATGACCGGCCGGGGGTGGCGCGGATGTTGCTGACCGGCGGTAAAGCTAACCCACGGGGAGGCGTAGTGATGCTCGCCAGCCAGCTACTCGGGATGTTCTCGACCGACCTAGCGATCGACCTCGGGACGGCCAACACCCTAGTGTTCGTGCGGGGCGCTGGGATCGTCCTCAACGAACCCTCCATCGTCGCGATGCGTCAGACGGACCACGCCGTGATCGCGGTGGGGCGCGAGGCCAAGGCCATGCTCGGCCGGACGCCGGGGTACATCCTGGCCATCCGGCCCTTGAAGGACGGGGTCATCGCCGACTTCGACGTCACGGAGAAGATGCTGAAGTACTTCATCTCGAAGACGCGCCGGGGGGCCCGGGCGCTCGGCCGACCCCGGGTCGTCATCGGGGTCCCGTCAGGCATCACCCAGGTGGAGAAGCGGGCGGTCCGGGACTCGGCTCTCCAGGCCGGGGCTCGGGAGGTGTACCTCATCGAGGAGCCGACGGCCGCGGCGATCGGGGCCGGCCTGCCGATTCACGAGCCCGGCGGCAACCTGATCGTCGACATCGGCGGTGGGACGACCGAGGTGGCCGTCATCTCGCTGTCGGGCACCGTGTACTGCAACTCGGTCCGGATCGCCGGCGACGAGATGGACGAGGCGATCGTCCAGTTCATCAAGAAGCACTACAACCTCCTGGTGGGCGAGCGCCGCGCGGAGGAGATCAAGATCGCACTCGGCTCGGCCTATCCGGTCGGCGGCGAACGACGCACCATGGACGTCAAGGGCCGCGACCTCATCGACGGGATCCCGAAGACGATCGTCATCACGGATGATGAGATCCGGGAGGCGCTGCGCGAGCCGGTGATGACCATCGTGGAGACGGTCCGCACCTGCCTGGAGCGGACGCCGCCGGAACTCGCCGCCGACATCATCGAGAAGGGCGTGGTGCTGACGGGCGGGGGCGCCCTCCTGCGGGGCTTGGATCGGCTGTTGCAGCAGGAAACGCATCTGCCGGTGATGGTGGCCGATGATCCGCTCTCGTGTGTGGCGCTGGGGACCGGGAAGGCCCTCGATGACATCGAGCTCTTGAAGAAGGTCGCTATTCCGGCGTGAACGGGGCGCGCAGCCTGGATGTGATGGGTGAGGGTCGCGACTGCCTCCTCATCATCGTCTCCCGGCGCGAGTCCTTCCTGTGCACCCATCTCCGGCAGATCTTCGAGGAAAACGCGCACGTCGAGATCGTCCTCGACCGCCGCCAGGGCGAGCGAGCCTCGCCGAGGGTGGTCCCGGCGGTCGAACGAGATCGGCGCGAGCACGACGTCGACGCGTCGCTGCGCGCGCTCGGTTGGGCGATCGTGACGCGCCGAACTCCCGTCCCGCAGGGGTAGCCCAACTTCCGCAGTTGGGAGAACTCCGGAAGTTGGGCTAGTGCCGTTCCAACTATTCGCGCCTAGGAAGGCACCGTGTACGTCGTTCGTGGACAGATTTAGTATCAACAAGTTGGAACGGCACTAGGCGGGCGGCCAACCACCTAGCGCGATTCGCGGGAGGTCTGGCGCCGGTAATTCATGAGGTCCTGCAGGACGATCGCCCAGCCCAGCGCCCGGAGCTGGTTGTTGACGTCGAAGCGCCCACGCCGATCGCCGCGGCGCCGGTCGGGGGTCTGGGATCCCTGACGCTGGCGCCGCTCCCCGCTCCGGCGATCGAGGATGATCCGGACCGTGCTGTTGCCGGAGAAGGCTCGCTTGGCGTACTCGTAGAGCTTCGTGCGGTTGTGGGCGACGATGAACAGGTTTCGCGCGATCTCGCGCTCGGCCTCCTGTCGGCTCGGCGTCGCCTCCTTGTCGCTGGTCCCGCGAACGAGTCCGCGGAGCGGGCCCGACGGCGCCAACTCGAAAAACCGGGAGAGCGAGGTCCAGGTCTTGCTCCCGCAAGCGGGGCATGTCGATACGCCGATCTCGAAACATTCGTCGCAATCGAGGCACATCGCCAGCCGTCGCAGGGGCAGATGGACGCGCGGCATGAGCCTTCGTGCGCGGCCGATCATCGACGGCGGACCTGGATGGCCACCAACGACGTGGTCAGCGCGGCGTGCCGACTTGGTCGGCGTCGGCGGTGATGCCGATCCGCCAGGGGTGTTCAGGACGGGGATCGGTCGAAGTCCGGGGGCGCGAGGCGGCCCTTTCGCGTTTGAGGTCGCGCCCGATCAGGGCGGCGACGAACAGGAGCGCAGTGACCAGCGCCAGTCCGAGCATCTTCATCGCTTCCACACCTCGGAGGCATAGCGCGTGCCAGCCCCCGGAAGGCACTAACTGCGTGGGGATAAGGGCCGAGACGAGACCCGGGAGTGGCAAAACTGGCAGGAATCTTCCTGTCACCGTGGCACGCTGGTGCCTCGCCTGAACGACATCACGCGCGCGCTCAACGGATCGGCTGGGCGGTCGTGGGGGCGCTCGCAGGTGTGCCGGGGGGGACCGCGGAGCGGGCGCCGGCCGAGGGGAGCCCATCGGCTTCGATCGCCAGAATCCGGCGGTAACTGATGGCGGTCTGCTGCTCACCGGTCTCGAGAACGAGGCCGTCGTCCGTCGCCCGGACCAGACTCCCGGGGATGGGCGCGGTCGCATTCCTGACCGACACGAGCACGCGCTGGCCCATGTGGAGTTCCGCCTCGTCCTTCCAGAGCTGGTGGACCAGGTCAGCCATCTCGTTGAACTCCTGGATCACGCCCATCCCCGGCACCCGCACTTGCTCGTCGGGACCGGTGACGGGAACGTGCGTAGCCATCTGACTGACGGCTCGAATTAGCTCGGCCACGCGCGTCATGAGCACCCTGAAGATGTAGAAACCCAGCAGGGCCACGGCCAGGGCCAACCCGAGCCCGATCTCGTACTCGACCATGTTGATGGCCTTGAGCGCGTAGAGGCTGTAGGCGAAGACCAACAGCGGCAGGACCGAGATCAGCGCGAACACCACCGAGGCGGCTTGCTGCAGTGTGAGCTTCCCGGGCCGGGGTTCGGGCGCCGGCATCTGAACTCCTCCGGATCTGTTGATCAGCCTGACCACTGGAAGGGACCGATACATATTCCCTGGCGCACGATCACATCACCGGTGCCGCGAGGCTCGGCAGCGGCCCGTGCCCGATCCGCCGCGGTGGCCGGCCGCGTGCGCGCAGCGAGCCGTTCCGCGCTGAACAGAGCGACGAGGATTGCGCCGGTGGATATCACGCCTCGGGTTCCGCATCCGCATTTACTCGGCGCCCGCCCGGTGGGCGGCGAGCCCCGAATCTCGCATGACAGCAACAATCGGACCACGGCGCGCGCTGACCAGCTACGTGAGCGAATATCCCCGCGGCCCTTGGGATCTCGTCCAATTGCTTCCAATCCCGCTGGCCACCGAGTCGCTCGTCCAAAAGGAGTTCCTCCCGGGGACGGCAGCTTTCTGTGTCAGCGTGTCCATTCGTGCCGGGCGCGCACGACATCGCGGTGGCGGTGGTGACCGGCTCGGGCATCGGCGCATTGCCCGCCAGGCGGGGCCGTGAGATCATTCGAACGCCTGGGGACCTCAGAACTGAGCCGTGAGCCCAAGAGACGATCCGTCGAATTCGGCCGCATACCTGTTCATCGTGGCGCGTGATCGGCCCGATGTCCTCCGCGCCGCCCAGGACCGCTTCGCCGATGACGAAACGATTCTGATCCTGGCCGATCGGCGGCAGGGAGAGCGCCGGCAGCGCGCCCATCCGTACGAGCCGGACCGGCGCCGGAATGATCGTCGCCGTCCCCTGAAGTTCTGGGAGGATCTGAACGCCCGCCCCTGCCTCGTGGTTCCTGCACAGCCGCAGACCGCGGGAGGTGGACCGACGCGTGAACGCTCCGACGCTCCTGGCAGCGGAGAGGGGCCAGACACGGATGCGGACATTGGAGGAGTTGAGGCTCAGCGGCGGCTCGATCGGTGGAGGCACGAGGGCCAGCGTCTGCTGGGCGAGGTCATTCCGAGGCTGCTCGACGAGCATGAGCGGATGCGAACGAGAGCCGAAGCGGCCGCCCAAGAATGTCAAAAACTCCGGGTGGACCTCGCCGCCCTGGGCCAGGCGATCGGCGTGCTCCGCGCAGAGAACGAAGCGCTGCACGCGCAGCGGGCCGTCCTCGGGGGGAGCCTGGAAGAGCTGAAACGACTCCTGGAGCCCGTTGCTCGCGCCCTTCAAGGCCTTGAAGACAAGGCGCGCTGGCTACGCAGCGCCTGAGCTGTTCGCGCGCTGACACCCCTCGTCACGGCTTGAGCCGCGCTGTCACGCACGAGCGGCACCCACCGGCGCCGACTTACCTCTAAGTCCTGGACTCACCGCCCCTTTCAGGACTGGCACCGCTTGTGCTCATTGCCAGATCCCCGGGCGCCATCACCATGCTCAGCCTTCTCCGTGGACTCGGTGAGTTGAACTGGCCGAGCCGCCAGATCTCGCGTCTCCGTGCTGCCCTCGCAACCGGACCCCGCGTGTCCTGGCCCGGTCTGCCCCCTTGGGGGGGCGTCTCGATGTCCAGGCGGCTGTTGGTGTTGAACGCGCTCCTCCTGGCGGCCGCCCTTGCCTTCGCGGTCTATATCGCGCGGCAGCTCATGACGCCCATCGAGGCGTCCGCCCCTCGCCAGATACCGGTGGCGGTGTCGCGGCTCGCCACGACCACCGTCGTGGCCCGACGGGAGTCGATGAGCGGGTACGAGGGCATCGCCCGCCACAATCTCTTCAGCCCGAGCCGGACGGAGACGTTGCAGAATCCGACCGCCGGGGTCCTGTCGTTCCCGCGCCCATACCTCTACGGGATCGTCCTCACCAAGACCGCGCGAGTTGCCTACTTCGAGGATCCAGTCACCAGGCGGCTGGCGGGGTATCGCGTCGGGGATGCGCTGATCGGTGGAACTCTACAGAGGATCGATGCCGATCGTGTCGTGATCACTCGGCCAGACGGCCCGGTGGACGTCCGCCTGCGGGATCCGGGGAAGCCCCGTTCCGCGGGTCTGGCGACCGCACCCCCGGCCGGCGCGCCGGGCCCGCCCCTGGCGATGCCTCCCCTTCACTCTCCGATGCCGTCCTCGGCGCCCAGCGGCCCGCCCCAGTTCGTGACACCCCAGTAGGCATTGCGGCGCGCCCTCTGTCATTGAGGCGCCGTCAAGGCGTATACCGTCTGATGAGCGCGTAGCCGAGCCGGTCGAGCTCGTGGCTGAGGTCCCGGGCCCGCCGTTCGCCACGGCGGCGGTCCTCCTCGTAGGGAATTGGGCGCTGCCGGCGCTGGCCGACTCGGCGATCGAAGACGATCTCCACCGCCTCTTCCCCGGCGAACGCGGTCCTGAGGTACTCGTAACGCTTCGGTTCCGCTCGAGACACGACGAACAGAAGACGGCTCATTTCCCCTCCTGTCAGATCGCTCACCATCATCCCACCTGCCAGGCTGCATCTCATTTTCCGAACAGCACGCGACGGGAGCACAGGCCTGAGTCGTGGCGGGGCTGGCCTGGTCAAGGAAGCCCGGGGAGGAACAGACCACTGCCGGTAAGGTTTTGATCATCTCCCCCGGGTCCTCCTCGGACAAATGCCACAGAATCACGGGCTTACCAGCCTGGCCCACTCGTTGCTCTGTTCCCAGGTAGACCTCTTTCCGACAAGGGCAAACCAGCCGCGAGGCTGGGACGCAAAGCCGCGGGTCAGGGCTCGAGGCCCTGACGGCCGGGCTGCCGAAGGAAGAGGGGCGGGTCGAACCCTGCTCCTCGGGGGAGAGGCACGAAGGAGGGCAGGGTCATGAAGACCGTCGACGTGCGCTGGCTCGGCATCTCCGTCCGAGTACTTCTCGTCCTGTCGGTCGCGCTGGTGATGAGCGCAGGCTGGGCCGCAGCTCAAGACGCGACCCTGTATGAGCTCACGGAGAACATGAAGCTCACACGCGGGAAGATCGTCCAGCGCGTGGCGACCTCGGCGTTGGTGGGTTTTGCGAAGGTCGGCACGCCGCTGTGTCCGTCAGCCGCGGCGACGGCGGCGAAGGGAACGTGCTGGATCAACGCCGTTGGGTCCAACCGCGTGAGCGGAACGACCGGACTCGGGATATTTGACGGGGACTTCACCGTAGTCGTCCAGGGCGACAACCCGGTGGATGGTCCCGAGCTGGTGGTGATGAAGGGCCGCTTCAGCGGCCAGATGGACTTCGCGCCGGCCCTCCTCCACAACCTCCCCTACGGCACCGTGGAAGGCGACTTCGTCGTCGGGCACAGCGGAAGGAAGATCCCGTTCGCCGGCGTGTTCCGCTTGCCGGTGCTGGGGAGTTTTCCGGTGGCGGTGGGGGTCGACACCGTCAGCGGCGTGCCCGTCACCCGGACCCTCCGGCAGCTCTTCTGCCCATTGACGCCGAGCCCGAATCCGAACCTGGGAGGTCCGGACATCGCCTACGTGGACACCACCGATGGCGCACCCAATGGGAAGTGCATCGATGTGCTTCCGACTGAGTTCGGTTTGGGCTGGCCCACGGTGAGATTCGACATCACGTTCTAGCCAGAGGCTCGACAGGAGGTTGGCAGATGTCCTGGAAGCACGGCAGACGCTGGCTGATCACCGCCGTCCTCGTCATCATGCCGTTCGGTGGGGCGGTTCTCCTGCTGTACGTGGCGGGGCGGCTCGCGATCGGCAAGCGGCGCCGGCGAGGGACCACGGCAGAAGCCGATCCCGGAGCGCCTCTGTGGACGTGACACGCAGGGCACGAAGAGGCCGCCGGAGTCGCCTTCCCCGGGAGCACCTGCTCGGCCTGGGGATGCTCCTAGTGGCGGTGATTCCCGGGTACATGGTGTCCCTATCTGGCTCCGCGGATGAGACGCCTCCGGTCGAGTGCGCTGCGGTCAATCCTCCCGCCCGGCTCCAGAGCATGCGCGCCATGGGGATCGATTGCCATATCAAGGACGTCGCCACTCGTTACGGGGTCGCGGAGGATCTGATTGCCGCGATCATCGAGGTCGAATCCAGCTTCGACCCGCGGGCCGTCTCCCGCCGAGGAGCCCGCGGGCTGATGCAGCTCATGCCTGCGACCGCGGCACTGCTCGGGGTGGGCGATCCCTTCGATCCGCGGGAGAACATCGAGGCCGGCGTGCGACATCTTCGCGCGCTGATGGACCAGTTCGACAACGATCTGCCACTCGTCCTCGCCGCCTACAATGCGGGCGCGCAAGCGGTGATCCAATACCGCGGGATTCCGCCCTATCCCCAAACGCGCCAGTACGTGAGCCGCATCCTGCGGCAGCTCAACCGTGATGGGACCAAGACGATTCGTTCCGAGCCGGGCTCGCGTTTCAGAGCCGACCACTCGGTGCCCACCCGAGCCTTGTGAGCAGGGGAGAATCCAGAAGCCCCTTTCGGTCGGTGAGCGTACTTCCGCGGCGTCCCCCCTTTCTCCGGTAACCATAATTTCAAGGCGACGGGGCCCCTTGACGTCCTGCGACCGTGTGCTTAGACTCCGGTCACCGCGGCACGAATCAATGAACGCGACTGACATGTCTCGGCTGCTCCCCGCCGGTCTCCTGGCCGAGATCCTGGCCTGGACAACGCTCGCGTCGTTCGTCCTGCTGCTCCTCATGATCCTCGCCCACCGGCTCAACCCGCAGACCGGCGTCTCCGGTCGCGACGTCAAGCACGCCGGTGCGCGCCGCTCGAGCGCGGTGGCAAGGGCCGCCGGGGTTGGCCCGTCCGTCGACCGCGCCTCCTCGCGCGGCGCGTCGACCGACCGGCGGCCAATTCGGTTTCTGATCGTCGTCTCACGAAGTGATCCGGCGCGGCACGCGGAACTCACGCGCGTCTTCCTCCGCGCCGAGAACACCGAGGTGATCTTCGACCGGCGGCACGGCGATCGGCGCTCGCTTCGCATGCGAATTTCCGTCGATCGCCGGCGGGCCGACCGTCGTCAGCGGCCTACCGAGGAGGACCTCCGCACAACCGGCTGGGCACTCTTGCGGCTGCCTGCCTAGCCGCCGCGCCCTGCGCAGTTGCTCGGTGTGCCGAGTCCCGCCGTCTCTGCGGCTATGGGCGGATCAGGTGATGGGATGGGACGAGTCACTGAAGGCACCGCGTGGGTGGGACTCGACAACTAGCACCACCAAATTCACCCAGACGGCCCCCAGCGCCAGCCCGCCCACGACATCGCTCAGCCAATGGGCGTTCAGGACCACCCGTGCAGAGCCCGCGAGTGCGGCGACGAGCAGCGCCCCCGCGTAGAGCGAGAGCCGCCTGAGCCGGGTCACACGGCGCCCGAGCAGCCACGCCAGCAGGCCGCAGGCCACGAGGGCGACGAAGGCATGCCCACTGGGGAACCCGTAGCTGCTCAGCGACCACGGAGCATGCGCTCGCGGGCGCGGGATGCCGAACATAACTTTGAGGAGCCCGCTGAAGAACCAGCCTCCCCCGGTCCCGAGGACGAAGACCAGGATGTCGCGATAACGCTTGGCTATGAGGAGCGCCAGCGCTGCCGCGCTGACAGCGACGACCAGGCCTTCGCCAGTTGCACGGCTCAGGGCCGATGCGATGGTGTGGATTGTCGGATCGGAGCCGATGGTGGCCACTGCCTCGTAGACCTTATGGTCGAGTCGAAGGATCATTTCCTGGTCCTCGACCAGGAGGACATCTTCGGCCACAGCCGCGAACATCGCGGCGGGCACGAGCGCTGGGACGAGGTAGCGCGCGCGGCCCGAGAGAGCCCTCCGCACGTGGGCCGCGGCCCTCGAACGGTGATCGAATGGTGCCCAGAGGGCGAGCACCGCGAGCAGGCCGGCGAGGGCCGCCAAGACGGCCTTCGGAATGTCGTCGATGACGTGGGCAGCCACCGCTAACTCGCCAGCCTCCCCCCAGAGCATAAGGAGAGCCGGTCGCGAATCATAGATTTTTCCGGACCCCGGACGCAATCGGACGCAGCAATATTGGCGACAGCGTCGCCTCCTTGACACGGGACGGATCGCGGCGTTGGCCTAACTCCTCGTAACACCGTCTCTCGAGGTCTGGCATACGGATTGCGGTGGTGGCTCGAGCGGTCCCGCCGCACCGAAAGCGACGAGCGGCGTGACTGCATCGCGAGCAAAAAGTGATCAGGATCGAGGAAACCAGGACGCAGATCGTCCGCCGTTCCGTCCGAGTGGACGGGCGCCAGGTATCCTATCTGACGGTGGCGGATCCGACGGCAGAAGAACCGATACTTCTGATTCATGGATCCGGAGTGAGTGCGCGCTACTGGACAGAGCAGCTCCGGGGCTTGGCGAGAACGCTGCGGGTCCTGGCTCTGGACCTGCCTGGACATGGCGAGTCTGATCCGATCGCGGACTCGAGCGTCGAGGCGTACGCCGATGTCGTCGCCGAGTTCCTGGCCGTGCTCGGCACGGGTCCCGTTTTCGTCGCCGGGCACTCATTGGGTGGCGCAGTCGCCCTGGCGTTTGCCGCCCGGCGAGCACACGCGGTCAGAGGCCTTATCCTCCTCTCGAGCTGCGCGAAGCTTTCCCGGACCAATAGCTGGACAGAAAACATGCTTTCCTATCTGCCGGGGCCGCTCCGAAAGATCCTCTTCTTCATGATGGCGAAGAAGATGCTGTTCGCGCCGGGGGCGTCGGACCTGGCGGTTCGGCTGGGGATGCAAGAGCTCGTCGCCTGCCGAGCGGAGACTATCCTGAAGGACCTGCAGGCTGCGAAAGCCATGGACTTGACGGAGCAGGCGAGCGGACTCGATGTTCCCGCCCTCATCATGTGCGGGAGCCGAGACAAGGTCACTCCTCCCGTGCTCTCTGAGCGCCTGCATGAGTTGATCCGACGATCCCGGCTCGACATCATCGAGCGGACCGGACACATGGTCCTTCTGGAGGCCCCCGAGCGAGTCAACCGGGCCATCCTGGACTTCATTGGCTCGCTGGGGGTCCAGCGCGAGGCGGCGTTGTCGCAGCGGTTTCGCGAGGCCCCCATGCGGTCGCTACTTCGTAGCCTTCGAGACCGCGCGCGAGCGCTGTTTCGCTGCCGATAGCCGCTCGCGTCCTCAGCGGGGCAGGCGTGGGCAGAGGCTCCCGTCAGGTATCACGGCGACAGCCGGCTCCGCCCGACGGCCTGGTCCTCACGCGCGTGTCTCACTGGCTCGCGTAGCCACGCGTGCGCAGGCAACTCGCGTACGCCGTGCGGTACTGCTCGTTCTGCTTGCGATTCTCATCGATGCCATAGAGGGTTCCACCGCCCGCGCCGAGGATGCCGCCGATCGCGGCGCCCTTGCCGGCACCCTTCTCACCTCCAGCGATCGCGCCGCCCAGCGCGCCGACTGCGGTGCCGCCCACGGCCCCAATCCCGGCGTCCTTTGCGACGTCCACGACCTTGTCGCGCTGCTCCCGCTGCGGACCGGCCTGCCGTGCCGCGTACTCGTCGCCATGCCACCGACTGGCGAAGAGGCTCCAGCCACCGAGAAGAGGGGGTTGAGAGGGCAGGATCACGGACGGCGATGGGAGGTCTGAATCCCAGATCCGCTTGACGAAGGAAGAAGAAGCGCCAGAGAAGGCCTGTAAGCCGGGTTCTGTGCCCTGAGCGGTTTCCCGGCCCAGGGCGACGGTCATTTCTCTAGGGCGCCGGTTGCCCGACGCCTCCAGCGGCCTGACCCGAGAGCGCGGGCGGGCCACCCGATTGCTCTCCTATTCGGCCTTGCTCCGGGTGGGGTTTGCCGAGCCGGCGCGGTCACCCGCGCCGCTGGTGAGCTCTTACCTCACCGTTTCACCCTTACCGGTCCCCACCTCTCGGTAGCTGAAGGACCGGCGGTCTGCTTTCTGTGGCACTGTCCGTGGGGTTCCCCCCCCTGGGCGTTACCCAGCACCCTGCCCTGCGGAGCCCGGACTTTCCTCCCGTCGCGTCACCGCGACCGGCGACCATCCGGCCTTCTCTGGCGCGAGCCTCAGTATACGCGCCGGCACGCCCTGATGGCGAGCCGGGCCGCCCGGTCGAGCCGGGTCAGGATGTGGACTTCGTGAGAGAGGCAATGGCCTGGCGCGCCAGGCGGTCGACGCGGTCGTTCAGCGCGTCGCCGCTGTGACCGGCCACTTTCACCCAGACGACGTCGTGGCGTCGGGTCTGCGCGAGCAGGCGCTCCCAGAGATCGCGGTTGACGACGGGTTTCTTGTCGGCACCGATCCAGCCGTTCCGCTCCCAGCGTTCCCACCAGCGGTCGCGGAAGCAGTTGACGAGGTAGGCGCTGTCGGTGTGCAGGCGCACGCGCCGGCGGCCGGGAATCGCGGCGAGCCCCTCGATGGCGGCGGTGAGCTCCATGCGCTGGTTGGTCGTGGCGGGCTCGGCGCCCGAGACGATGCGCTCCTCGTCGCCGTCGGTGATGACGGCCGCCCAGCCCCCGGGGCCGGGGTTGCCGGCGCACGCGCCGTCGGTGTAGACGACGACCTCGCCCTCCAAGGACGGCAGGCTCCCGCGCGGAGAGGACGTTTCGGACGCAGGCGTCGCCCGCGCCACGCTTGGGGAGGTTCGGCGAGGCCCCCTCTGACTAGGGATCTTGGAGGGGGCCGTCGGGCCCCTCCAAAGGGGATGGGGGGCGAAGCCCCCCTCCGAGGATCATCAGGCAGATTCCTGCCAGAAGAGGAAGCGGCCGCAGCTCTCGCAGTGGAGGAGATCCTGCGCCGCCCGCAGCTCCTGGACCGCCTGCGGCCGGATGCCGACGCGACAGCCACCGCACACGGCGGCGCTCGTCACGGCGGCGATGGCCAGGCCGCCGCGCGCCTTGAGGATGCGCTCGTAGTCGCCCAGCACGCCGCGCGGCAGTTCGCGTGCCAGCGAGGCCCGCTCCCCCCGCACGCCTTCCAGCTCCTGCTCGGCGGCCGCCAGCTTCTGGCGGATGACCGCTTCGTCACGCCGCGCTTGCTCCTCGCGCGTCCGGTGGCGGGCCTCCGCCTCGCGGATCTCGAGGGCGAGGCTCTCCTGCCGCTCCATCAGCGCCAGGATCTCCTCCTCGGTCCGCGCCTTCAGGGCCTTGATGTTCTCGATCTCGGCCAGGACGGCGGAGTACTCGGTATTGGTCTTCACCTCGTAGAGCCGCGCCTCCGACTTCGCGCGCTTGACGCCGATGTCGTCGAGGTCCTTTTCCTTCGCCCGCAGCTCCTTCCTGGTGGTGTCCAGCCGTGCCTTGATGGCGTCCACCGCCTTCTTGGCTTCGACCAGCGAGGCCTGGAGCGCTTCGATCTGCTTGGGGAGACGGGCCACTTCGGCTTCGAGGCCCGCGATGCGGGCGTCGTATTCCTGGAGGTGGATCAGCGTCTGCAGCTCGGACACGTCGTCTCCATGACATGACTGAGGAGCGATGCCACCGGCGCCGGGGCCAGGCCACCTGCGACTCGACGCGGGCAGGCGGCGCTCGCGTGGGCCAAACCACCCACGATTCGACTCGGGCTCGCGGCCCTCGCTCCAATGGTGGGCCCACCTGGACTCGAACCAGGAACCGACCGGGTATGAACCGGTTGCTCTAGCGTTGAGCTATGGGCCCGAGAAGTTCCTCGAGATCGCTCAATGTACATCACGACTCCAGGAAGCTCCGGAGTTTTTTCGACCGCGAGGGATGCCGCAGCTTGCGAAGGGCCTTGGCCTCGATCTGGCGGATGCGCTCGCGGGTGACGGCGAAGTCCTGGCCGACCTCCTCCAGCGTGTGCTCGCAGCCGTCCGAGAGCCCGAACCGCAGCCGGAGGACCTTCTCCTCGCGCGGCGTGAGCGTGTTCAGGACCTTGTTGGTCTGCTCGCGGAGGCTGAGGCTGATGATCGACTCGACCGGCGAGACCACCTGCTTGTCCTCGATGAAGTCGCCCAGGTGGCTGTCCTCCTCCTCGCCGATGGGCGTCTCCAGGGAGATGGGCTCCTGCGCGATCTTGAGGACCTTGCGCACCTTGTCGACGGGGACCTCCATCTTCGTCGCAATCTCCTCGGGGGTCGGCTCGCGCCCCAGTTCCTGGACGAGCTGGCGGGACGTCCGGATGAGCTTGTTGATGGTCTCGATCATGTGCACGGGGATGCGGATCGTGCGCGCCTGATCGGCGATGGCGCGGGTGATTGCCTGGCGGATCCACCAGGTCGCGTAGGTCGAGAACTTGTAGCCCCGGCGGTACTCGAACTTGTCCACGGCCTTCATGAGGCCGATGTTGCCCTCCTGGATCAGGTCGAGGAACTGCAGGCCACGGTTCGTGTACTTCTTGGCGATCGAGATGACCAACCTGAGGTTGGCCTCCACCATCTCCTTCTTGGCCTGAGCGGCCTTCTGCTGACCTTGCTTGATGATGGCCATGACGCGCTTGATCTCGTCGGCCCTGGCGTTGGCGCGCGCCTCGGCGGCCTTGATCTCCTGCTGAGCGACCCAGATCTGCTGCTGCTTGAGGGTGGGGAACTTCTTGGCGGCCTTCAGGTGGAGATCGCTGTTGGCGCCGTTGGTGGCCGGCTCGCGGAACGAGACAAACAGTAGGTTCTGCCGCTCCTCCTTCGACTTGCTGTTCCCGTTGGTCCACAGATCGATCACCCGCTCGGCCCGCTCGATGTCTTCGACCAGGTCGCGCAGCCGCTGCACGAGCCCCCGGCGCGCGGGATCGGGGTCCTCGCGGTCGATGATCTGGTTGCCGATGTTCAGCGTGCGGAGCTTCTCCAGAACCCGGCGCTGCAGCCCTTGCGCCCGGCCCTCCAGCTTCTTCCAGGCCGGCTCCCGGCCTTTGGCCGTCTTCTTGCCGGGCGACTTGGCCCGCAGCTTCTTGGCCTGCTCCACCAGCTTGTCGCGCTCGCGGAGGAGCCGATCGACCCCGCCGAAGGCGTTGATCACCTGGCGCGTCAGCTCCAGCTCTTTCTCTTCGGTGAACTCCTCTTCGTTGACGTCGACGACCTCCTTGACGGAGACGTCGGCCCGGCGGAGGTGCTCGCGCAGCTCGCGGAACCGCTCGAGCGCCAGATTGGTGCTGAGGATCGCGTTGGCGATCTGGTTCTTGCCTTCCTCGATGCGCTTAGCCAGCGCGATCTCGCCCTCGCGCGTGAGCAGCGCGACGCGGCCCATCTCGCGCAGGTAGAGCCGGACGGGGTCCTCGGTCCGGCCGACCGGGCCGGGTGTGAGGTCGATCGGCTCGGGCCCCTCCTCGTCCGGCTCCTCAGCCGGAACCCCGCGCTGGACCTCGGAGGGCAGGCGCGCCGCCTTGGCGGAATCGACCACCTCGATGTCCATCGCGCCGAACATCATCATGATGTCGTCGAGCTGGTCGAGCGACACGATGTCCGACGGAAGGGCGTCGTTCACCTCGTCGTAGGTGAGGAAGCCCTTCTGCTTACCCATCGAGATGAGGCGGTCGAGCTCCTCGATCTTTGGTTCTTCACTCATGCGTCTGAGCTCCTTGGGGACCCTCGGGTCCCGGGTGGTGCGGCGGGGCGACGCCGAGCGTGCTGGCGTGCACCTCGCGCCCCTCGCGGTCGAGCAGGCGGAGGTCCTCGACGAGCGGGGGTTGCCCGGCGTCGGCGGACTGCGCCTCGGCGATGCGCCGACTGACCTCGCGAATGCGCCGGAGGCGTTGGGCCAGCTCGAGGCGCCGCCGGAAATCGGCGATGCTCGCCTGGAGATCGCTCCCGGCATGCGCGTCCTCCTCGACGAGGAGCGCAGCCAGCAGGCTACGGGCCGCGTCGTCGAGGTCGGTCGTGAGGCTTTCGGCGGGCACGTCGGGGCGGGCCTTGAGCGCGGCGACGATGGCGCGCAGCGCCTCGCCGCCCAGCTCGCTCTCCTCGATCAGCGACAGCAACGCCGGGCGCGCCGCGTCGTGGTGCAGCAGGAGGCGGACGAGGGCGCGATCCTCGGCGCGCCCGGCCGACGTGGGCGCGGGCCGCGGGGTCGGGCCCGGCTTGCGCAGGGCGGACTGTAGCCGCTGGGCCTCGATCCAGAGCTGGGTCGGGTCCACGCGCAGCTTGGCGGCGGCCTCGCGCGAGAGCGTCACGGCTTCCTCCGCGTCGCCCACCTTGGCCAGCATCAGGGCGACGCGGGCGAACGCCGTCGCGCGGGCCCGCGCCCCGGTGGTCCCGTCGGGATCGGCGATGGCGCGATCGAGCGCGTAGCCGAGCAGGCTCCGCGCGGCTTCGATCCGCGCGGTCAGGGCGGCGGCGCCGTGCTCGCGCAGGAAGGTGTCGGGGTCGTGGCCCGGCGGCAGGAGGGCGACCTTCAACCGGAAGGGAGCGCCCGTCTCGAACACGCCCGTGCGGTTCACCGACCAAGCCAGGCCGTCGCCGCTCGGCTCCAGCAGCTCGGCGGCGCGCTCCGCCGCCTTCTGGCCGGCCGCGTCGGCGTCGAAGAAGGTCACGACCTCCTCGCAGTACCGCCGCAGAGTGCCGAGCTGAGCGGGGGTGAACGCCGTGCCCAGAGCGGCGACGGTCTCGGTGAAGCCGTGCTGGTGCGCCATCAGGCAGTCGACGTACCCCTCGACGAGGAGCGCGCGGTTGCGCTCACGCATCGTCCCCCGCGCCAGATCGATGGCGTAGAGGAGGTTGCCTTTCGTGTAGATGGGCGTCTCCGGGGAGTTGAGGTACTTGGGCTGCTCATCGCCGAAGGCGCGGCCGCCGAACGCGACGACGCGACCCTGGACGTCGCGGATGGCGAAGATCAAGCGCCCCCGGAAGCGGTCGTAGAAGCTGCCGCCCCCCGGCCGGGACAGCACCAGGCCCGCCGTCTCCAGCCCCTCGGCGGCGACGCGCTCGGCGCGCATGAAGGCGAGCAGCGCATCCCAGCCCTCCGGCGCATAGCCGAGCCCGAAGCGCCGGGCGACCTCGGGGTCGATGCCGCGCTTGGCGAGGTAGTCCCGGGCGCGCTCGCCGCCGGGCTTCCCCAGGGCGTCCGCGTAGAATCGTGCCGCCAGCTCCACGATCTTGAACAGCTCTTCCCGCCCGGAGTCCGCGGGCGAGGTGGCGCGCTCTTCGGGCAGCGCCACGCCCGCGGTCTTCGCCAGCGCGCGTACGGCCTCGGGGAACGAGAGCCGGTCCTGACGCATGAGGAAGCTAAAGGCGTCGCCGCCCACGCCGCAGCCGAAGCAGTGGAAGATGCCCTTCCTCGGGTTGACCATGAACGAGGGCGTCTTCTCGGCGTGGAACGGGCACAGCCCCTTCCAGTTGGTCCCCGCCTTCCTGAGATTCACGAACCGGCCGATGAGGTCGACGAGATCGACGCTGGCGCGGATGTCGTCGAGCAGCGTGGGCGAGTAGCCAGCCATCAACCCATCTCCCAGCCGGTGGTCGTCAAGCGCCCACCTTGAGCGCGGCGACGGTGGCCCCCGCACCGCCCTCAGACGGCTCCCCGTCGCGATAGGACTCGACCAGGGGGTGGCCCGCGAGGAGATCGCGGACCGTCTTCCTCAGCGCGCCGGTGCCCTTACCGTGGATGAGGCGGACCGTCGGCAGCCCCGCCATGAACGCGTCGTCGAGATACTGCTCCACCAGATCGCGCGCCTCGTCGGTGGTGCGCCCCAGCAGGTGCAGCTCGGACCCCACGCCCGTCTTCTGGGGCAGCCGGATCGTCCCCCGGATGGCGGCGATGGAGGCGCCCGCCGCGCGATCGGCGTCCGGGGCGGGAGCCTGCGCCGGGCGGAGGGCACCCAGGGGCACCCGCAGGGTCACCATGCCGGCGCGCACGGTGGCCGTCTCGCCGGCGATGGCGATGAGCTCCCCGCGCAGGCCGAGGTGCTCGGCCGTGACGGTCGCCCCCGGCGCCAGCGCCTCGGTGACGCCGGCGGCCGGGCTCACGTGTGGCGCGATGCGCGCAGCCGCCTGGCTGATCCGCTGGCGGCTCTGCTCGAGGTCGCGCCGCGTCCGCTCGGAGCGCTTGAGCCGCTCCCACTCGGCGGCGACGGCGCGCCGGATGTCGGCGAGCAGCTGGATCGCCTCCGCCCGGGCGCGCGCGATGAGATCCTGCGACTGACGTTGCGCGGCCCCCTCGGCTTCGCGGGCGGCGGCCAGGCGCGCCGCCGCCTCCTGCTCCCGGCCCTCGATGGCGCGTACCCGTTCCGCCTCGGAGCGGGTGTGCTCGTCGAGCCGGGCGAGCAACTCGCTGAGCCGGGCGGCGTGCTCGGCGCGGTGCTCCTGGGCCCGGGCGATGAGATCGGGGGCCAACCCCAGGTGGGCCGCGATGGTGAGGGCCAGGCTCTGACCGGGGCGGTCGTAGCGGAGTCGGTACGTCGGCGCCAGCGTCGCCGTGTCGAACTCGACGGAGGCGTTGCGGGCGCGGGGATGTGTGCTCGCGAAGGCCTTGAGGGGCTCGAGGTGCGTGGTCGCCATGACCAGCGCGCCCCGCTCGGCCAGCGCCTCGACGATGGCCTGCGCCAGCGCCGCCCCCTCGTCGGGATCGGTCCCGGCCCCCAGTTCGTCGAGGAGCACCAGCGACCGGTCGTCGGCCTCGTCGAGAATCTCGCGCACCTGCTTGACGAAGGCCGAGAAGGTGGAGAGGTTCTCGGCGACGCTCTGGTCGTCGCCGATGATGGCGTGGACGCGGGTGAAGACCGGCAGCCGCGAGCCTTCCTCGGCAGGGAGATGGCAGCCGCACTGGGCCATGAGGGCGTGCAGCGCCAGGGTCTTGAGGGCGATGGTCTTGCCGCCGGCGTTGGGGCCGGTGATGACGACGGCGGGCCGGTCGGCGGTCAGGTCCAGGTCGACGGGAACGACGGGCCGCTCGGGCCTGTCCCAGCTCTGGGCCAGCAGCAGCGGGTGGCGCGCGCCTCGCAACGCCACGCGCCGCTCGGAATCGACGACGGGAGCGCTCGCGGCCATCCGTTCGGCCAGGTGGGCGCGGGCGAAGATCCAGTCGAGCTCCCCGACGGCGTCCACCAGCACGTCGAGGTCGGCCAGGCGCGCGCGGATCGCGTCGGTCAGCTCGGCCAGGATCCGCGCCGTCTCTGCCTCTTCCTCGCGCGCGAGCTGCACGAGATCGTTATTGGCCTCCACCGCCTCGGCGGGCTCGACGAACAGCGTCTGACCGCTCTGCGAGCGGTCGTGGACGATGCCCCGCACCCGCGTGCGGGCCTCGGCGCGCACGGGCAGGACGTACCGGCCATGGCGCATGGTGACGTAGCGGTCGGCGAAGAGGCGGTCGGCGTCGCTGCCCTGGAACGCCCGCTCCAGGTCGGCCACGATGCGCCGCCGCCGCTCGCGGACCTCGCGGCGGAGGTGCCGCAGGCGCGGGCTGGCGTCGTCGGTCACCGATCCGTCCTCGGCCAGCGCGCGGCGGAGGGCTTCGCTCAGGTCAGCGACCCGGGGCAGGGTCTCCGCCAGCGTCGCGATCGCCGGCGCCAGGGGCCGGATGCCGCGCCCGTAGGCGACGAGCCGGGGGCCCGCGTCGAGCGCGGGGACGAGGAGCGCCAGCTCGGTGCCGTCCAGGACGCTGCCGGTGATGCGACAGCGCTCCAGGATGGGACGGATGTCGGGGAAGGTGTCCAATGCAGGGGCGCCCGCCTCGGCGAGCGCCAGGCGCGCCTGCCGCGTCGCTTCGATTGCTGATTGGATCGCCGGGAGATCAACGAGCGGCTCGACCGTCAACGCCCGCTCCCGGCCCATTGCGGTGTGCGCCTGCTGCGCCAAGAGGGCGCGAACGGCGTCCCACTCGATGCCCCGCCCCCAGATTCGGCCTGCCTCCATCCCTCGCCTCATTCGCTCCCATCCACACTCACGGGAGTGCCGGCGCCCGAGTCAGGAGTGCTGGCGTGTCTAATCGGACATCCGCTCGCGCCGCTTCGCCTTCTTGCGCGCTGCTAGCGCCTTCCGCTTCCTGCGGACGCTGGGTTTTTCGTAGTGCTGGCGCTTTTTGAATTCGGACAGGAGCCCGGCCTTCTCGCACTGCTTCTTGAAGCGTTTGAGGGCGCTCTCGAAGGACTCGTCGGGCTCGATGATGACCTTGGTCACGCAGTTCCCCTCCCCCCTGCCGCCACGCGGAATCGCTCCCCTGGGGATAAACGACAACTATATACCATGTACCCCCAGGGCTGGCAAACCGCCGCCCTGGTTTCAGCGAAACAGCGGCGCGCAGACCAGGGACACGACCGACATCAGCTTGATCAGGATGTTCATCGACGGCCCCGAGGTGTCCTTGAAGGGGTCCCCCACGGTGTCGCCGACCACGGCCGCCCGGTGGGCGTCCGAGCCCTTGCCGCCCAGGTTCCCCTCCTCGATGAACTTCTTGGCGTTGTCCCAGGCCCCCCCGGCGTTCGCCATCATGAGCGCGAGGAACACGCCCACCAGGGTGGCCCCGGCGAGGAACCCGCCGAGGGCCTCCTTGCCCAGGACGAAGCCGACCAG
>DASYUQ010000054.1 GCA_036001065.1 Candidatus Methylomirabilota bacterium | reverse complement strand
CTAAATCTGTCCACGAACGACGTACACGGTGCCTTCCTAGGCGCGAATAGTTGGAACGGCACTAGGCGCGAATAGTTGGAACGGCACTAGGCGCGAATAGTTGGAACGGCACTAGGCGCGAATAGTTGGAACGGCACTAGGCGCGAATAGTTGGAACGGCACTAGGCGTCGATGATGGAGGCCGCGGGCGCGCTGGAGCAGCTCTGGAGCCAGGCCGGCGGCGATCCCGCCGCCCTCGACCGCATGAGGCTGACGGGCGCCGATCCGATGCTCCCCAGCGACTTCAAGATCGGGACCGCCGCCTCGGCCGTCATCGGGGCGACGGCGCTGGCGGCCGCCGAGCTGTGGCGGCTCCGGATCGGGCGCGCTCAATCGGTGACGGTGGACATGCGGGCGGCGATCGCCGCCTTCCGCAGCGAGCGCTACCTGCGCGTGAACGGGCAGCCGCCGCCGGAGCACAGGGGCGCGATTTTTGGATTTTACCGGGCCGGCGACGGCCGCTTCATCCAGCTCCACGGCGCGATGCCGCACCATCGCGAAGGCATCGTGAAGTTGCTCGGCTGCGAAGGCACGCGAGAGGCTGCGGCCGCCGCCGTGGCCAAGTGGAACGCCGAGGAGCTCGAGGACGCGCTGGCCGCGCAGGTTCTGCCGGCGGGGATGGTTCGCTCGCGCGCGGACTGGCAGGCCCACGCCCACGGGCGCGCGGTGTCAGCGCTGCCGCTGCTCGAGATCGTCCGGATCGGCGACGCGCGGCCGGAGCCGAGCGGAGAGGGCGCCCGGCCGCTGTCCGGCGTCCGTGTGCTCGACCTGACCCGCGTGATCGCGGGGCCGGTGTGCGGTCGCACCCTCGCGTCCTACGGGGCGGATGTCATGCTCGTCACCGGCCCGCATCTGGCCAACGCCCCGGCGCTGGTCATGGACACGGGCCTCGGGAAGCTTTCGGCGTCGCTCGACCTCCGGCGAGCGGACGACGTCGAGCGGCTCCGGCGGCTCATCGGCGAGGGTGACGTGTTCTGCCAGTCCTATCGCCCCGGGGCCCTCGCCCGACATGGCTTCGCTCCGGAAGACGTCGCGCGCCTCCGCCCGGGCATCGTCTACGTCACGCTCTCGGCCTACGGCCACGCCGGGCCCTGGCAGGCGCGGCGGGGCTTCGAGACGCTGATCCAGTCGGTGACCGGAATGGCGCACGAGCAGGGTTTCGGCGCCGGCCTCGACCGCCCGCAGCATCTGCCGGCTCAGGTCGTCGACCATGGGACCGGGTATCTCGCCGCCTTCGGCGCCCTCATGGCCCTGGCCCGCCGCGCGCGCGAGGGGGGAAGCTACCTCGTGCGCGTGTCCCTCGCCCAAACGGGACGCTGGGTCGATGCGCTCGGCCGGGTCGATGGCCGTCGGACTCCCGAGCCGACGCTGGAGGACGTGGACGATCTGCTGGCGGACTCGGAGACACCGTTCGGTCGGCTCCGCCACGTCGTCCCCGCCGCGCAGTTTTCCGAGACTCCGGCCTTCTGGTCCCGTCCCGCGGTGCCGCTGGGGACGCACGAGGCGGCCTGGTCGCCCTGACTCGTCTTCGGGCGCGCCGGGATCAGAGCAGGGCCGCGACGGCCTCCCCGGCCTCGCGCGTCGTGGCCTTGCCGCCGAGGTCGCGCGTCACCCCGCGGCCTTCCTCCACCACCTTCTCGATCGCGGCCACGATGGCGGCGGCAGCATCGGCGTGGCCCAGGTGCTCGATCAGCATGGCGCCAGTCCAGATCTGGGCCACGGGGTTGGCAATGCCCTTGCCCGCGATGTCGGGGGCGGAGCCGTGCACCGGCTCGAACATCGACGGGTACTCCTTCTCGGGGTTGACGTTGCCGCCGGGCGCGATGCCGATAGAGCCGGCGATGGCAGGGCCGAGGTCGGACAAGATGTCGCCGAACAGGTTGGAGGCCACGACCACGTCGAACCAGTCGGGGTGCTGGACGAAGTGGGCGGTGAGGATGTCGATGTGGTACTGGGCGGTCTTCACGTCGGGATACTGCTTGGCCATGGCCGCGAAGCGCTCGTCCCAGTACGGCATGGAGTGGATGATGCCGTTCGACTTGGTCGCCGAGGTGACGTGCCGGCGGCGCTGGCGGGCGCGCTCGAAGGCGTAGCGCATGATGCGGTCGCAGCCGCGTCGCGTGAAGACGGCCTGCTGCACCGCCAGCTCCTCCGGCGTGTCCTTGTAGAGACGGCCGCCGATCTCCGAGTACTCGCCCTCGTTGTTCTCGCGGACGATGAGCATGTCGATGTCGGCGGGCCCGCGGTCGCGGAGCGGCGAGCGTACCCCGCGGAGCAGGCGGACGGGGCGGAGGTTCACGTACTGGCGAAAGCCCCGGCGGATGGGGATGAGCAGGCCCCACAGCGAGACGTGGTCGGGCACGCCGGGAAAGCCCACCGCGCCGAGGTAGATGGCCTCGAAGGCCCGGAGCTGGTCGAGCCCGTCCTCGGGCATCATGCGTCCAGTCGTGGTGAAGCGCTCGCAGCTCCAGTCGAAGACTGTCCAGTCGCACTCGAAGCCGAAGCGCCGGCCCGCCGCGTCGAGGACGCGCATGCCCTCGGGCAGGACTTCCTTGCCGATGCCGTCGCCGGGGATGACTGCGATGCGGTGCTTCATGACGACCTCCCTCGCGAAGTCCACTCGGCTCCCCGCCATGATGCCACCGGCCGGCCGCCTACGACAGGCCGGGGCGGGAGCCCGGCGGGCAATCCTGCGAGCGCGAGACACCAGCAACCGAGGACGACCAGCGCGGCCAGGACGACGAGCGACGATTGGATGACCGCGCCGGGCGGCCGCCGCAAGACGGCGCCGGCGACAAGGCCGAGCGCCCCGCCGGCCAGCAACCCGAACGCGTGGCCCAGGATGTCCGCGCCCGGGGACGTCCCCAGCATCGAGAGGAGCACCAGGCTCGCGGCGAGCACCATCCATCGCTTCCACCTGGGCTTCGCCTGCCTCCGCGCGGGGAGGAGCCGCAGCGCCGCGAGGATCCCGACCGCCCCGAACGTGGCCGTCGAGGCGCCGACGGCGACGTGGCGCGGGTCGTGGGCCATGGCGGTGAGGAGGTTGGCAGCCGCCCCCGCGAGGAGCACGAGCCCGAGACCGCACCCGACTCCGAGCCGCTGCACGACCGCGGGCAGGAGCACCGCGGTGGCGACGGCGTTGCCCGCCACGTGGACCGCGTCGGCGTGGAGCGTCAGCGCGGTCACCGCCCTCCACGGCTCGCCGCGCACGATGTGCCTGGCCGAGGCGGCGCCCTGCTCGAACCAGCGGGAGCCGGCGGCGGGCGGGCCGGTCACCGCGAAGAACGCGAGCAGGAGCGCGCCGGCGGCGATACCGGCCGCCCATGCGAGTCTGGGCGAGGCGGCGTCGGGGACCGCGGCGTGCGGCGCTCGCCGGGCCTCCTCGTCGTAAGCGTCGAGCGCGGCCAGCGCCGTTGGCGCCTCGGCGGCAGGGACGAGCAGCGTCCAGCCGGCGCCGTCGGGCTCCAGGCGGTGCGGGATTCCCGCGGCGGCGAGCACGAGGGCCCACTCGTCCGCCTGGGTCGCCTTCCGGGTCGCGCGGATCAGCCTGTCCATCGGCGGCCCGGCGTCTTCGGGCATGCCTCGGCGAAGCGCTCACCCGACCTGGTAGCGCTTGATCGCCGCCTGATCGAAGGCCAGCCCCAGCCCCGGCTTCTTCGGCACCATGAGCTGGCCGCCCTCGATGGCCGGCGTCTCCTCGAAGAGCCGCAGCGTCCACGGCATGTACTCCACGGTGAGTCCGTGGGGGATGGCGGCCACGAGGTGGACGTGGATCTCCGGGACGAGGTGGCTCACCACGGGCAGATTGAACGCCTCGGCCATGCCGGCGACCTTCATCCACTGGGTGATGCCGCCCACGCGCAGGAGGTCGATCATCACGATGTCGATGGCGCGCGCCTCCAGCAAGTGGCGGAAGGGCACGATGCCGTAGTGGTACTCGCCGGCGGCGATGGGGGTGCTGAGCGCGTCGGCCACGCGGGCCAGGCCGGCGTAGTCGTCGTGGGCGACGGGATCCTCCAGCCAATAGAGATGGTAGGGCTCGATGCGGCGCCCGATCTCGATGGCGTGGTTGACGCTCCAGAGCTGGTTGATGTCGCACATGAGGTCGACGTCGGGCCCGATGGCCTCGCGCACGACGCGCACGCGCTCGACCGACGCCGCCATCGTGGGCTCGCTCCCGCACTGCATCTTCATCTGGCTGAAGCCCATCTTCACCAGCCGGGGTCCCGCCTCGGCCAGATACGTCACCGGATGCGGGCGCATGAGGGCGCCGCTGGCGTAGGTCGGCACGCGCTCGCGCAGGCCGCCGAGGAGCGCGCACACGGACTGGCCGACGGCCTTGCCCCGGAGGTCCCAGCACGCGATGTCGATCGCCGAGAGCGCCAGCGTGTAGATTCCACCGGGGCCCGAGCTGCCCGCGGCGCGCCGCAGCTTGGCGGCGATGGCCTCCACCCGGCAGGGGTCGTCGCCGACGACGAGCCCGCCGAGCGCGTCCACCGCGGTCTTGAGCGCCGGCGTCAGCGCGGCGCCGAAGAACGTCAGACCCACGCCCACCAGCCCCTGGTCGGTACCCAGCTCGAGGGTGACGAACTCCCGGCTGTCGGTGGGCGCGGGCAAGCCGACGACGAGCGGGTTGTCGGCCGGTGTTCTCAGCACGCGCGTGGTAACGTGAGTGATCTTCATGGTGGCCTCACCGCGGCGCATCCTAGCACAGCACGGGGAGATGGAACGGCGCCGGCTCGGCCGGACCGACATCGTGGCGAGCGTCCTCGGCTTCGGCGGCTCCGAGATCGGCTACCAGCGGGTGAGCGGCCCCACGGTCGCCCGGCTCCTCGGAAGCGCGCTCGATGCCGGTCTCAACGTGATCGACACGGCCGAGTGCTACGACGACGGTGAGGTGCTCATCGGGCGGGCGATCGCAGCCCGGCGGCGCGAGCTCTACCTGTTCACCAAGTGCGGCCATGCCCGCGGCTGGGGACACCCGGACTGGCGGCCGGCCCCGCTCCTGGCCAGTATCGAGCGGAGCCTGCAGCGCCTCCAGACCGAGTACCTCGACCTGATCCAGCTCCACAGCTGCTCGCTCGGCGAGCTTCGACAGGGCGACGCCATCGCCGCGCTCGAGCGGGCGCGCGAGCAGGGCTGGGCGCGGTACATCGGCTACAGCGGCGACGGCGAGGCGGCCCGCTACGCGATCGAGTGCGGGCGCTTCGACACGCTCCAGACCTCCGTCAGCATCGCGGACCAGGAGGCCCTCGAGCTCACGCTGCCTCTCGCTGAGGCCCGCCGGATGGGCGTGATCGCCAAGCGGCCGCTGGCCAACGTCGCCTGGCGCCATGCGCGGAGGCCGGCCGAGCCCTACTACCAGACCTACTGGTCCCGCCTGCAGAGGCTGGACTACGCGTTTCTGAAGTCCGGGCCCGATACCGCGGTGGGAACCGCGTTGAGCTTCACGCTGAGCGTGCCGGGCGTCGACACCGCGATCGTCGGGACCACGAAGCCGGAGCGATGGCAGCAGAACGCGGCGTTGCTCCGGGCCGGGGCGTTGCCCCCCGACGAGGTCGAGCGGATCCGCGCGCGCTGGCGCGAGGTCGCCGATGCGTCGTGGGTGGGGCAGGTCTGAACGGCGCTCAGGTCCCGAGACCGAACAGCGAGCTCAGCCTCTTGGCATCGAGCATCGTCGCCATCTCGGCGTCCGCGGGGCGGCGCTCGAAGCGGCTCGCCGCCTCGAGAACTTTCGGAAGCAGCGCGACGTCTCCCACCGTGTTGAGGAAGACACCGGGCAGCCCGAGCGCCCAGTGCACGGCCCGGTCGATGTCCGCCTGCTCCTCCAGCGGCTGGTACCACGTGGTACGGGTCCGGTCCGCGGTCGCCCACGGCCCCCGGGCGATGGACTTGATGATCTGGACGGCGACGTTGCGCTCCCGGCAGATGTCCAGGACGTCCTCGAAGTTTCTCCGGTAGCGCTCGTTCTGGGCCATGAAGAAGTTGTACGGCAGCAGCACCGCGTCGAAGTCGAAGCGGGCCAGGCTGCGCTTGTGCATGGCCGCGATGGCCCAGCCGTGACCGGTCACGCCGATGAAGCGCGCCAGGCCCTGCTGGCGGGCCTCGACGGCCGCCTCCAGCGCGCCTCCGGGACCCAGGGCCTGGTCCCAGTCGTCGGGGTGGCCGAGGGAGTGCAGTTGGATCAGGTCCACGTGGTCGACGCGCAGCCGGTCGAGCGAGCGGCGAATCTCCTCGCGGGCCTCGCGGGCGGTTCGCGTCGCGGCCTTCGTGGCCAGGAAGAAGTCCTTCCGGTGACGCGGCATCCAGGCGCCGATGCGCAGCTCGGAGTCCCCGTATCGCGCGGCGGTGTCGATGTGGTTGACCCCGTACCGGAGGAGCAGGTCCAGCACGCGGTCGGCGTCCGACTGGCTGACCTGCGCCAGCGCGGCACCGCCGAAGAGCGTCACGGTGCTGAGGTGACCGGTGCGCCCGAAGGCCCGTCGCTCGATCATCGAAGGTGCTTGTCGAACCAGGCGAAGACCTTCTTCCATCCGTCGCCGGCGGCCTGCTGGCGATACTGGGGGCGATCGACGGCGAAGAACGCGTGCCCGGCGTTCTCGTACATGTGGAACTCGTAGGTCTTCCCGCAGTCCTTGAGGGCGTGCTCGGTCTTGGCCACGTCGTCCGGAGAGGGGCGAGCGTCCTCGATGCCGAACAATCCGAGCAGCGGGCACTGGAGGTTCTTGGTGAACTCGATGGGGGCGACCGGCTGGCGCGGGGTCAGCTCCTCGGGCTTGGCCACGACGCCGCCTCCGTAGCAATCGATGGCGGCGTCGATGCCGCGCAGCGTGCAGGCGGCCAGGTAGGCCTGGCGGCCCCCGGAGCAGTAGCCGATGACCCCGACCTTGCCGCTGAGGTACGGCAAGGCGCGGAGATGATCGATGGCGCCCTGGACGTCGCCCATGGTGCGATCGTCGGGCATGCCTCCGGCGGCGCGCACGCTCGCGCTGTTCTCCTCCGGCGTGGCCTTCCCTTCCCGGAAGTGCAGGTTGGGCGAGATCGCCACGTATCCCTGATGGGCGAACCGCCGCGCGATCTCCTTGGTCGGCCCATCCCAGCCGGGCATGTGGTGGATGACGACCACGCCCGGGGAGGGGCCGGCTCCGAACGGGCGCGCCAGGTAGGCGTCGATCTGGTCGCCCCGATGCCCGCGTATCAGGACCGTCTCGGCGAACAGCGCTTCGTAGGCCATGGCGTTCGTCCTCCCGGGGGGTGATACTGCTCCGGCGCCGGCACCGCCGTCAAGGCGCCGGCCAGAGAGGAGGAGCCATGTACGCACTGGTCGTCACGATCCGGGTCAAGTCCGAGGCGCGCGCGCGCTTCCTGGCCGCCATCGAGGACGACGCCATCTGTTCCGAGCGGGACGAGCCGGGCTGTCTCCGCTTCAACGTGCTCCAGGACGAGTCGGACCCGACCCGCATCTACCTGTTCGAGGTCTATCGCGACCCGGCCGCCCTGGAGGCGCACCGGAAGACCCCGCACTACGCCCGGTTCGCCGGCGTCGCCGCCGAGACGGTCGAGGGCAAGAACGAGGTCCGCTTCGCCCATACGCTCTTTCCCCGTGACGGCGCGTACTGGGAGCGGCGCTGAGACCGGCTCCCGGCCCGGGCTAGCGCGGCGCGGGCGTGTGCTTCCCGGAGAGCTGTGGCGTCGTCGCTTCCAGACCTTTCTGCTGCCGATCGAGCCGGGTCTCCCGGGCCCAGGTGCGCTTCAGGTCGTCTCGCACGTTCAGGCGTAAGCGGCCGAGCCCGTCCGTCTCCAGCTCGATCAGGTCGCCGTTCTGGAAGGCGCTGAGGCCACGGTGGTTGGTGCCGGTCGCGAGCACGTCGCCCGGCTCCAGCGTGTGGATGGAGCTGACCCACTCGATGCATCGGGGAATCTTGTGGGCCATGTCGCTGGTGTTGTAGTTCTGCTTGAGCACGCCGTTCACCCAGAGGCGGACCTGGACTCGGTGAGGATCGGGCACCTCGTCGGCGGTCACCAGATAGGGGCCCAGAGGGGAGAAGGTGTCCCGCGACTTCATCTGGTAGAAGGTGTTGCCTCCGGCGGGGATATTGGCCCCGGCCGGCTGCAGGCCGCGGGCCGACCCGTCGATGAAGTTCAGGTACCCGAACACGTACTCCATGGCCTCCGCCGCCCGGACCTGAGACGCTCGCTTGCCGATGACCAGCGCCAGCTCCGCTTCGCCCTCGAAGATGGTGGCGGGGACGTCGGGGAGCACCATGGTGTCGTCAGGACCGATGACGCTGTTGGGGGACTTGTGGAAGGCATTGAGGGGCACCGGCTCGGACCGCGTGCCGTCCTCCATGTAGTTCACCGCCATGGCCACGATGTTGTAGGGCTTGGGCAGCGGCGGCCGGATCCTGACCTGGCTGAGCGGCACGCCCTTTCCGCGCTTGGCCGCCTCCTCCAGGGGCGCCTTGTAGTCGGCGTAACGCTCGATCAACCCGCTGATGAGGTTGTGAGGGCCGGTGTGCGGAATGCTCCGGACCGCCTCCGACACGTCGATCACCGCGTCGCCCTTGAGCACGCCCAGCTTGAAGTCGTCGAAGAAGAGTAGCTTCATGGTTCCCTCCCGCGGGTGATCTCGACTTCCGGGACTATACCAGTGTCCCGGGCGCATGAGCCACTCGGGCGCGTGGCGTGGCACTTCGGAGGGCGGCTATCCCGTGGGTCAATCGGAGGTGTGTCCATAGTTCGAGACAGCAAAAAGCAGTTTGTCGATCGAGGACCAACAGGATAGGCTGGGCGCGACCGACGAACATGAGTCCGCCCAAGGCGTCAGCAGCCAATCCCAAGCTTAATCGAGTGATGGAGCGGCTCACGGGCTGGTCGCCAGGGACGTCGCCTCTCGACGTTCTTCGAGCCGGCAAGGCGCTGGCCGCCAGGCAAGCGCAACGGTTCGGTAGCAGGCGCCGTAGGATCTTCGCAGTCGCTTTCGCCACGAGGGGAGTGCAGCGGTACTGGGACCAAATCCAAGTCGGCTACGGCAAGACTTGGCCACTCCAGATGTCCCCTGCCGAACCGGATCTCCGGATCCTCACGAACGAAGCCAGTTGGCTGGCCGACGCTATCGGTCGTGCTGCGGCCCGTGTCGATCCGGTCACGGCCGGGTATTTCGTCGGGACAACGTACGCGGCGGCATTGCCTCCGGAGATTCGCGCACGTTTCGGCGTGTACTACACACCACCTGCTTTGGCCGCGCGGCTGCTCGATCAGGCCACGGCGGCTGGGGTCGATTGGCATACTTGCACGGTGCTGGACCCCGCCTGCGGGGGCGGCGCGTTTCTCGCCCCGGTCGCGCAGCGGATCGTCAAGCAGTTGTCGCACCTTGAGCCTGAAAACCTGCTGGAGGCTATCGCCGCTCGTGTGCATGGCTTCGAGATCGATCCGGTTGCGGCTTGGATGTCCCAAACCTTCCTTGAGGCGACGATGTTGCCGACGTGTCGGGCCGCTAAGCGTCGTCTCCCGGTCGTCGTTGAGGTGCGCGACAGTCTTAGGGGGCAGTCAGGTGACGGTTGCTACGACCTGGTTGTCGGGAACCCTCCATACGGTCGGGTGACCCTTTCGCCAGAGCTGAGAGCCCGCTACTCGGCCAGCCTATATGGCCACGCCAATCTATACGGTGTATTCACCGATCTCGCGCTACGCTGCGTTCGGCCGGGCGGTCTCGTCGCGTACGTCACCCCCACTAGCTTCTTGGCTGGGGAGTATTTCAAGAAATTGCGGCAACTCCTCGGCTGCGCTGCTCCTCCGGCGGCCATCGATTTCATCGCGCATCGCAAAGGGGTCTTCGATGATGTCTTGCAGGAGGCGCTCCTCGCGACCTACCGTCGCGACGGGGTGCCCGGCGAAGTGCCCGTCAGTTTTTTGACGCCCGTCGACGAGAGCACGGTGCAGCTGGTCACCGTGGGCAGCTTCACTCTCCCGGGCGCGCCCGCCGAACCCTGGCTGATCCCGAGGAACGTCGCCCAGGCCTCGCTAATCGAACGCATGCGAAACATGCCGCATCGGCTCGTCGATTGGGGCTACACCGTCAGCACCGGACCTCTCGTGTGGAACCGCCACAAGGATCAACTCCGCAGAGGGCTAGGTCCCCAATGCCTACCCCTCATCTGGGCCGAGGCTGTCACTTCGGACGGGCGGTTCGTCCTGCGGGCGACAAAGGCCAACCACCAGCCATACTTCAGGCCGCGGCCCGAGGATGACTGGCTGGTTGTGACACAGAGCTGTGTCCTTCTCCAGCGCACCACAGCCAAAGAACAGTCACGACGTCTGATAGCCACTGTCCTCCCTGCTCAGCTCCTCAAACAACATGGCGGAGCGGTCGTGGAGAATCACTTGAACATGCTGCGACCTCTCGAGTCGACTCCGGCCGTTCGGCCCGAGGTCCTCGCCACCTTTCTTAACAGCGGCGTCGCGGATCAAGCCTTTCGCTGCTTGAGCGGGAGTGTCGCCGTTTCCGCGTACGAACTGGAAGCCCTGCCGCTGCCCCCGGCCGACGCGCTCCCCGAACTGGGTGAGGCCGTCGCGTGCAGAGCCGGCCGTGATGTGATCGACAAGATCTGTGCTCGGCTGTATGGGGTCGAGTAGGCGGCCGATGGCCTGTACGTCGGGGCAGTGGAAGGAACCCACGCGGGACGTGACGGGCACCTTCAGGAGCAGACTACTCCGCCCGTTTCGCTGAACGATCTCCTCTCGTCCGGAAGACGCTCGGACTGAGTCGCTTCCCTGTCCCAACAAGCACCTACGCCGGCGGCGGTATCGCCTCCGGCGGGCGTGCGCTGCGACCGCCAATCGAGTAGTGTGTTGAACTCCTGAGCGCGGAGGGGCTCCAGGCGGGCAAGGGGGGGGCGCATGACGGGACGGGTGGCGGTGCTCAAGGCCTACGGCGGTGACTTCGAGCTGCGCGAATACCCGGTGCCGGATCCGGCGCCCGGCGCGATCCTGGTCCGGCTGACGCGGGCCGGCGTCTGTGGCTCCGACCTCCACATCTGGCGCGGCGAGATGAAGGAGGTGTACGGCTCACCGCCGCGCGACCTCACCTTCGGCCACGAGATGTGCGGCCACATCGAGCGCCTCGGCGCCGGCGTCACGGTGGACTCGGCCGGCCAGCCGCTCCTTGAGGGCGACCGGGTGACCTTCCTCTACTTCTTCCCCTGCGGCCGCTGCCCGGTGTGCTTGCGGGACGAGATGGGGAGTTGCCCCCGGAAGGGGCGCCCGTCTCGCGTGGCGGGGACGGCGCCCTACTTCAACAACGCCTACGGGGACTACTATCACCTCCGCCCTGGCGGCTGGGTGTTCCGGATCCCCGACGAGGTCTCCGACGACGTCGCGACCCCCGCCAACTGCGCCCTGGCTCAGGTGATCTACGGGCTCACGCGTGCCGGCCTGCGCCCCGGTGACACCCTGGTGATCCAGGGCGCTGGGGGCCTCGGCCTCAACGCGGTCGCTGTCGCCCGCGACACGGGGGCCGACCGTGTCATCGTGCTCGACCGCGTGGCCTCGCGCCTGGAGCTGGCGCGCGCCTTCGGCGCCGACCACGCGCTGAGTCTCGGCGATCTGCCCACGCCCGAGCGCCGCATCCAGGCCGTCATGGACCTGACCGGCGGCTTCGGGGCCGACGTCGTGGCGGACTTCGTCGGCTACCCGGAGGTCGTGCCCGAGGGGTTGCGGATGCTGCGGGGCGGCGGCTGCTACCTCGAGATCGGGTCCATCGCGCCCGGCAACGTCTTCTCCTACGACGCGACGGCCCTCGTCCGCGGCAACGCGCGGCTGGTGGCCGCCTCCAACTACTCGCCGTGGGCGCTGGCCCGGGCGCTCGGCTTCCTGCGCCGCAACCTCGGGCGCTTTCCGTTCGAGCGCCTGGTCTCCCACGTCTTCCCACTCGCGCAGATCAGCGAGGCGTTCCGCGAAGCCGACTGGATGCAGCGCGGCGGCGACGGCCTCCGAATCTCCCGCGCGGCCCTATCGATGGCCGACTGACCGATGGAGCTGGGGATCTTCGATCATCTCGACCGGCGGGAGGTGCGTCGATCGACCTGTTCGCCGCCGAAGTCATGGGGCACCTCACCGCGCTGGCTCCGCCCGGCGCCTGAGGCTTGCCATCGCGGGCGAAGACGCGGTAGGAAGAAGCCGGAGGGGAAAGCCATGAATGGCCGCCGGAAGCTTGTTCTGGGGTTGGTGTTGTCGTGGTGCGCCCTGCTCGGGGGCGGGGTCTTCGCACCAGCGGCTTCGGAGCCCAAGCCGGAAGGAGAGATGCGCTGGGCGCTGTACGTGACGCTGTCCCCCGTCTGGTTCGATCCGGGAGAGGTCGTGGGGCAGCTCACGCCATTCTGGGTGCTCTACGCTCTCCACGACGCCCTGGTGAAACCCATGCCCGGGAATCTCATGACGCCGAGCCTGGCCGAGTCCTGGACGCTGAGCGCCGATCAGCGCGTCTACGAGTTCAAGCTCCGCGAGGGCTTGAAGTTCCACAACGGCGATCCCTTCACGGCCGAGGACGTGAAGTTCAGCTTCCAGCGCTCCAAGGGGGCGAGGGTCCTCAAGGAGAAGGTCCGGGAGATCGAGGTCGTCGGTCCCTACCGGGTGCGGTTCCACCTCCATGAGCCCTTTCCCGACTTCATGGCCTTCTACGGAACCCTGGCGACCGGGGCCGCCTGGATCGCGCCCAAGAAGCACATCGAGAAGGTGGGCGAGGAGAGCTTCAAGAGGCACCCTGTGGGGCTCGGGCCGTACAAGTTCGTGAGTCACGCGCCCGGCATCGAGCTGGTCATGGAGGCCTTCGAGGGCTACTGGCGCAAGACGCCCTCGGTGAAGCGCCTGGTCTTCAAGGTCGTCCTGGAGGCGACGACACGGATGGCCATGCTGAAGCGGGGAGAGGTCGACATCGCCTATTCGTTGGATGTCCCGCAGGCCCAGGAGGTGAAGAAGGATCCTGCGCTCAAGCTGGCTTTCTCCGGGGGAATCGGGATCTTCTTCCTGGACTTCCTGGAGCAATGGGACCCCAAGTCCCCGTGGGCCGACAGGCGGGTGCGGCTGGCCGCCAACTACGCCATCGATCGCCAGGCGCTGAGCGACGCCGAGACGCTCGGAGCCTCCAAGCCCGCCGGAAACTTCATCCCTCGGAGCTTCGAGTTCGCGCTCCCCATCGAGCCCTATCCCTACAATCCTGCGAGGGCGAAGCAGTTGCTCGCCGAGGCGGGCTATCCCAACGGCTTCGACGCTGGCGACCTGCACCAGCTGCCGCCGTACTTCTCGCTGGGCGAGGCGATCGTGGGCTACCTGCAGGCGGTCGGGATCAGGCTCCGAATGCGGCCGATGGAGCGCGCCGCCTACTACTCGGCGCTGGCCACGAAGAAGCTCAAGGGGCTGTGTGTCTGCACGAGCGCCCTGTACGGCAACGCCGCCTCGCGAATGTCGGAAGTCTACCCGAGTGACGGTGCCTGGGCCTACGGCGGCTATCCCGACGTCGACGCGCTGTTCAAGCAGCAGGCGCGGGAAACCGACCGGAAAAAGCGCGAAGCGGTGCTGCACCAGATCCAGCAGCTGATTCACGACCGCGTGAGGCTCGGGCCCATCTACGAATACATCTGGCCGAGTGGGATCGGGCCGCGGGTGGCGGAGCCCGCGCTGATGCTGATCAATCCCTATCCCTGGTCGGCGCCCTTGGAAGAGGTGCGTCTCAAGAAGAACTGAACCTTTCTCGGTGAGGACAACGCGCATGAGGCTCAAGGGTAAGACCGCCCTCATCACCGGCGCCAGCCGCAACATCGGCCGGGCCATCGCTCTGGCGTTCGCCGCCGAGGGCGCGGACCTCGCGCTGAACACCCGTGTCAACGGCGAGGAGCTGGAGGGCGTGGCCGCCGAGTGCCGGGAAGCCGGCGTGCGCGCCGTCCCCCTGCTGGCCGACATCGCCGACGCTGCCGCCGTCGAGGCCATGGTCACGCAGGCGCTCGCCGAGCTGGGGGCCATCGACGTGCTCGTCTGCAACGCGGCCATCCGGCCGCACAAGGCCCTCACCGAGACATCGCTCGACGACTGGCACCACGTGCTCGCCGTCAACCTGCACTCGGCCTTCTACCTGGCGCGCGCGGTGGTGCCGGCCATGAAGGAGCGCCGGCGGGGCAGCATCATCGCCCTCGGCGGCATGTCCAGCCTGACCGGGCGGCCCAACACGGCCGCCGTCACCACCGCCAAGACCGGCCTGCTCGGCCTGGTGCGAGCGCTGGCCGCCGAGCTGGGGCCGTTCGGCATCCGCGCCAATATGGTGATGCCCGGCTTCATCGACACCGAGCGGCGCCACGCCGAGTGGTACCCGGAGTGGCGCCAGGCCCCGCCGGAGGCGCCGGCGCAGCTCAAGCAGATCCCGCTCGGCCGGCTCGGCCGGCCCGAGGAGATCGCGGAGGCCTGCGTGTTCCTGGCCTCCGACGCCTCCGGCTACGTCACCGGCGACACCATTCGCGTCATGGGCGGGCGCCTGATCGGCTGACGACGCGGTTCTTGGGCGTGCTGAGGCTGGCGGTGTCCATCTCGACGAGGTCGCCGGGTTGAGGGTATACCCCGATCCGAAATAAGCTCGCAGGTGAAAGCGGCACATGGCCGCGAACATGGGCGGTGTTCAGGAGATGGTTCGACCGCAGCCAGCGTCTCTATAGGAGGACGTGGGTGCGCACGTACCCACGCTGGCCACGGCCGCTACCGACGCCGCGTTTCCGCACATACCTCGCCAAAAGAATTTCGGATCGGGGCTAGAAGGCGACGGCGTACGGGTCGGGCAGGAGGCGGCGCAGGAGCGGCTGCCCCTTCGTGTCGAGCCATTCCTTGGTCGAGGTGTAGCCGAAGCGGAGCGCGGCGCGGGCCGCCTCGAAGCCCATCGAGGGGCCGAAGAGCGGCGTCTTGGTGCGGGGGGGCTCGAGCAGGAAGAAGGTCGTCCGTGGGAACTTGATGGAGAGCGTCGCCAGGCCCAGCTGCAGGAGGTTCTGGCCGTAGATGCGGCTGGCCTGCTCCATGATCGTGTAGAGGCCGCGCGCCCGAAGCGCGGGACCGGCCCCATCGGACAGGCTCGGCACCAGCGGGTGCACCACGAACACGACCTCGGCGCCCGCCGCCGCCGCCAGATCGGCGTGGCCGCTGAACCCGACGCCGCCGTCCACGTAGTCACGGCCCCCGATGGTGTACGGATCGAAGAAGCCGGGGATCGCCGAGGAGGCGGCCACGGCCTGGCTGATCGGAACGTCGTGCAGGTCTCCCTGGCCGAAGACGACCCGCTCCGCGCTGTCCAGGTCGATGGCGGGAATGAGCAGCGTCCGGGAGAGCTCGCGGAACGAGTTGGGCAGACCGCGCGCCGCGAACGCTTCCCGCATGAACCGCTCGAGCGCCTCCAGGGAGAAGAACCCGGGGGGCAGGTCGCGCTCGGCGCGGGCCAGCATGTCGGGGATGGAGCCGCGGAGCCCGACCATCGCATTCTTGCCGAAGGCCCAGACGATCCGGCCGAAGCGCCCGGCCGCACGCCGGAAGGAGTCGGACGCGAAGACGGCGCCCCGCCGGAAGTTGAGGGGGTCGGACAGGTCCTCGTCGAGGATCCGGTAGATTTCGGCGGCGCGGATGCCGTTGGCCAGGAGGGAGCCGACCACCGCGCCGGCGCTGCAGCCCACATAGATGTCGAAGCCCCGCCCCTCACCGTTCAGGCGCTCCTCGAGCGCGGCCAGGGCGCCGACCTCGTACATGCCCCCGATGACGCCCCCGCCGCCGAGCGCCAGGGCGAGGCGGGGCCGTGACCGCCCCCGCCAGAAGCTACGGGACTGCCAGAGGGCTACGGCGCGCTGAAGCATCCCCATCCACCCCCTAGCATAACAAGCAAGCCGGCTGCCAATCTTACAACCTCCGGCTCCGCCGAAAGTTCGGCCTCTTACACAACGCTTCTGGCCTGGGCCGCGAAAATTCTTCCAGGGGTGGGTTAGGATAGGGCGTGCCACCCAGTCTCCTCAGCGGTTTTCGGCCGGCCTGGATCCCTGTCCTCGTCACGTATTTCTCTTACGGCGCCAGCGCCGTGACGGGCGTCGCCGAGCTCTTCTTCCAGAAGGAGACGCTGCAGCTCGAGCCCGCGGAGGCGGCCGCGATCGCGTTCTGGCTCGGCCTGCCCTGGTCCATGAAGATGGTCGCCGGGGTCGGCTCCGACGTGTACCCCATCTTCGGCAGTCGCCGTCTGGCCTACATGCTGATCGGAGTCGGCTGCACGCTCACCGGGTACGTCCTGATGGCGACGACTGTCGCCACCCGGGGCCCCTACCTCGTCGCGGCGCTGCTGGTCACCATCGGGTACATGGTCCAGGACGTGGTCGCCGACGCGCTCAGCGTGGAGGTCGCCCAGACCGACGAGGAGATCGGTCAGATCCAGACGTTCGGACGGATGGCGGTGCTGCTCGGGGGCATCAGCGTCGGCTACCTGTCGGGCTGGCTGGCGGGCACCCTCGGCTCCCGACCGACATTCGCGGTGGCCACGACGCTGCCCCTGGTGGTTGCCGCCAGCATCGTCATCGCGCGCCCGGCCCGGGCGCGGGCGGTGCCGGCGCGCGCGGATGCGGGGCCGCTGGGAGGCGGCAAGGCCCGGCTCGTCCTCATCGTCGGCCTCGGCTACGCGGCCCTGGGGACCGCGCTCGAGACCCTGCACGCCCCCTACGCGCAGGAGACCGTGCTGGTGCTCTCGCTGGTCCTCATCGGAACGCTGCTCCAGCACGTTGGCATCTCGCGCGGCGTCGCCGTCGCCTCCATCGTCATCTTCCTCTTCCGCGCCACGCCGGACGTGGGCCAGGGCTACAGTTACTGGGTGATCGACCGCCTCGGCTTCGATCAGAAGTTCCTGGGCGTGCTGGCGCAGGTGAGCGCGGTGCTGAGCCTCCTGGGCCTGCTCGTCTTTCGCAAGACGATCGTCAAGCGGCCGGTGAGCTTCACGCTCTTCTGGGTCGTGATCGCCGGCACGATCCTCTACCTGCCCAACATCGGCCTCTTCTACGGCCTGCACGAGTGGCTGGGCGTCAGCGCCCGCACGCTGGCGTTCGTCGACACGACGATCTCGGCGCCGCTCGCGCAGCTCACGATGGTCCCCATGCTCGTGCTCATCGCCAAGTCGGCGCCGCCGGGGGCCGAGGCGACCATGTTCGCCATCATGGCGTCGCTGATGAACCTGGCCCTCTCGGCCAGTCAGCTCTTCACGCAGTATCTCAACGAGCTGTTCCAGGTCAGCCAGCACGACTACTCGAACGTCGGCCGACTGATGATCACGGTGGTCTTCGTGGGACTGCTGCCATTGCTGGCGCTGCCGCTGCTGTGGAGCGAAGAGCAGTCAGGGGCCGGGGGCCGGGGGCACCCGGCCGCTTCGGAACCACACTCGCCTCGGGTGGCCCCCGATCCGCACCCCTGACCGGCCCGGGGAATCGCATTTTGCCGGCCGATCGGGTAGCCTCGGAGCCATGAGTCCCCTCTGGCGGCGAAGAATCTTGAGGCTGGCGCTCGGCCTCTATCTGATCGGGGTGGGCTTCGTGATGGGCGTCGTGGTCGAGCGCTGGCGCTTCGACGGCGTGCGCAAGGTGATGCTCGACCGCTACAACGAGGTGGTTCGCCAGGTCCGCGCCCATCAGATGAAGATCGAGATCGGGGAAGAGCGCCGATGATCGCTGACGATCGCCGCCACGAAGCCCGCCGAAGTCTGACATCCCTCGAAAGGAGACCGCGATGGCCGAGCTGATCCACGTGTCGCGCGTCAAGATCGTCAAGGACAAGGGCCCGAAGCGCCGGGCGTACATCGAGCAGTTCCCCGAGCCGGTCAGCTACGGCGTGCACGGCGGGATCAAGAAGTTCTACGGCGTCGAGCCGGAGGAGGAACTGCCGACCACGCTCGACCACATCGTGGCCGCGGTGGCGGGCTGAATGACGGGCACGCTAGCGGGAGCGCTAGCGGCGCGGAAGATCCCCACCCAGCCCGATCGCCTCGCCGCCGAGGCCGAGGGGTTCATCGAGAACGTGGACGGCAAGCCGCTGATCACGCGGATCAAGGTGCACTACAAGCTGCGCGTGCCCAAGGGCCGGCGCGAGGAGGCGCTGCGCGCCATCGAGGTGCACGAGAAGGGCTGCCCGGCTTCCCAGTCGGTCCAGCGCGGGATCAAGATCGAGTGGGACGGAGAGGTCCAGGAAGAAGTGTAATTCCGCTCTGACGGGGCGCTTTCAGTTCCCCGGCAGCGCCGAGGGTGGCAGGCGACCGGCGACGCGGAACTCTCCGCCGCCCTGTGGCGTGAGCACCACTATCTCCCCGGACACCGGATAGACGCCGGTGAGGGCCCCGATGTTGATCTGATGCGTGACGAGGACCAGGTTGCCGCCGGCGGGACGCTCGCCGGCCAGCGCGCGCACGGCCCTCGTCTGCGCGAGCTCGCGGCTCCGGTCCTCGAAGAAGGAATCGATCGGCGGCCACGGCTCGACGCGGCCGAACGCCAGGCGCGCGGTCTCCAGACACCGGCACCAGCGGCTCGAGAGCACGCGCCCGACCCGAGCGCCGCGCGCGCGGAACGCGGCTCCGATGCGCCGCGCCTCCTCGCGTCCGGCCGCGCTCAGGTTCCGCTGGGTCGCGCAATCGTCCAGCTTGAACCCCCGCGGATCGCCGACGCCGGGGTCGGTCGAGGCGTGACGCATGACGACCACCTGCCCGCCGCCCTTGAGCAGGTCCCACAGCGCGTCCTCGGCCGGCGCGCTCGTGGGAATGCCCACGAGCAGCGCCGCCAGGAGCCAGCGCATCACTCGATGACACCCAGCCGGCCGTTGTGGCTGCCCATGTACCAGAGGCGGCCATCGGCATCCACGATCATCTTCCGGATGCCGACGTTCTTCGACGGCAGGTTGAAGACGCGCATCTGCCCGGACCCGGGGTCGAGCCGCACCACGGTGTCGGTCTGGATCTCGTTGACCCACACCATGCCCGCGGCGTCGACGCTCACCGCGTAGGGGCCGCCCGCCGGCCCGGCCGGCAGCGCGTACTCCTTCACGACCTTCCGCGCCGCCGGGTCCACGCGGACGAGCTTGCCGTTGCCGTAGAGCGTCACCCACAGTGACCCATCCCCCGCCGTCGCCATGCGCCGCGGCCGCGAGCCCGGCTCCATCGGCATCTCGCTGATCTGCCCGGTCGCCGGATCGAGCCGCCCGAGCCGGTCGCCGCCGAACTGGCAGAACCACACGGTGCCCGACTTGTCCAACGCGATGCCGTAAGGATTGCCGCGCGTCTTGAACTCCGTGATCTGGCCGCTCTTCGTGTCGAGCCGCCCGATGCGCTGCCCACCCTGGACGGTGAACCAGATCGTCCCCTTGTCGTCGATCACGAGCGTGTGCGGATCGCCGCCCGACGGCGCCTTGTGCTGCGTCACCCTGCCCGTCGCGGGATCGAGGTGGCCGATGGTCCCGTTGCCGTTGCCCGTGTACCAAACCTGACCCTGGCGATCGACGAGCAGCCCGTGCGGGCGCGCGCCGGGCGGCAGGTCCCACTCCTTGAACGACTTCCCGCGGGTGTCGAAGCGCGCGATCTTGTTGCCGGACATGACGGCGATATAGATGTTGCCGTCGGGGCCGGGCGCCGGGTCCCGCGCGAACTGGGGCGTCGGCACCGCCCACTCGGAGATCTTTCCTTCGAGGTTGGGGCGCGCGCCGGGCGCGATGGCGTAGTCGGAGCCGCCGGCCCAGGCCGGGGCCGCCAGCAGGAGGACAAGGGCGAAGGCAGAAAGTGGTGTCATGGCAGGCTCGCGATATATCGGGCCACGATCTCGATCTCCTCGTCGGAGAGCGGCAGGGCTGCTGAGGTCATGGTGCCTTCGAGCTCGCCGCGGGTCTGGGCCTTGAACCCGCGGAGCTGGTTGAGCAGGTACTCGTAATGCTGGGCGGCGATGCGGGGAACCTGGTTCTGACCGTCCAGACGCGGCCGGTGGCATGAGCTGCAGTGGTGGACCTCCACGAGCCGGCGGCCCGCCTCGGCGGTGGCCGGATCCACGGTGGCCTTGGGCGGGGCGGGTGGTCGGGCCGCAAAGTAGGCGGCGAGGTCCGCCATGTCGGCGTCGCTCAGGGCCGCGGCCACCGGCGTCATCTGTGGATCCTTGCGGCGCCCGTCGCGGAACAGAATGAGCTGCCAGTGGGTGTAGAGGGTCGGCTGCCCGCCCAGCGACGGGATGGCCGGGTTCGTCGAGCGGCCGTCCGGGCCGTGACAGGCCGCGCACACTTCGGCCTTCCGCCGCCCGGCCTCGATGTCCGCGGCCCGCCCCTCTCTCGGCATCCCGATCGCGACCAGCACGCCCAGCAGGAGGAGGACGCTACCGATCGCCCGCATTCGCTCTCGAACGCACGGGGCCCATGCTACCTCCGCTCAGGCCGGGCGGCGAGCGCCGGACACAGAACACCCCCGCCGTTGCCGACGGGGGTGTTCGGGCCGGAGGCCATCAGCGCTGGTAGGTGATCCGGTAGATGGCGCCGTTGTGGTCGTCGGACAGCAGCAGTGCACCGTCCGGCATGACGAACGGATAGTCCGGCCGGCCCCAGAACTTGTCGCCATCGAGCCAACCCTCGGCGAAGACCTCGTACTTGGGCGGCCGCCCCATGGCCAGCGTGACCACCATCACCCGGTAGCCCTGCTTCTGGGTGCGGTTCCAGGAACCGCGCTGGGCGATGAAGAGGCGGTTCTTGTAATCGGCCGGGAACATGTTGCCGTTGTAGAAGGCGATGCCGATGGGGGCCACGTGAGCCCCGAGCTTGAGCAGCGGGTTGTTGAACTCGCTGCAGGAGCGGCCGCGCCCGAAGTCGGGGTCGAGGATGTCGCCCTGGTGGCAGAAGGGATAGCCGAAGTGCGGGACAAAGCCGGGACGCCCGCCGACGTGGTGCAGGGTGTCGTTCGGCACGTCGTCGCCCAGCCAGTCGCGCCCGTGGTTGGCGAAGTAAAGCTCCTTGGTCAGCGGGTGCCAGTCGAACCCCACGCTGTTGCGCACGCCGCGGGCGACGTACTCGAACCCGGTGCCGTCGGGGTTGATGCGCGAGATGTTGGCGTGAGTCTCGGGCGGCAGGACGATGTTGCCGGGCGCGCCGATGTTGAAGTAGAGCTTGCCGTCCGGCCCGAAGGCCAGGTACTTCCAGCCGTGGGGCAGGTCCTTGGGGAGGGTGTCGATGACGACCTTCGGCTCCCCGGGGTTGTCGAGCTTGTCCTCGATCCCCTCGTACTTGACGATGCGGTTGATGGCCGCCACATAGAGGGCGCCGTCGCGGAACGCCACGCCGTTGGGCTGGGTCAGGCCCTTGGCGATGACCTTGACCTCGCGGCGGCCCGCCCGGTCCACCACCGCGTAGACGTTGCCGGCCGCGCGGCTCGACACGAACAGCGTGCCCTTACTGCCCAGGGTCATGGCGCGCGCGTTGTGGATGCCGGACGCCCACAGCTGGGCCTTGAAGCCCGGCGGCAGCTTGATCTTGTTGACGGGGATCTGCTCGGCCGGCGTCGGGGCGGGCGGCGTCGCGTGCGGGGCCAACGGTGAGTTTGACAGCTCGGGCGGCCGGCCCTGCTGCCACGTGGGTGGCGGTTGCGCCTGCTGGGCTTGAGACGTCGCGGAGAGTCCGAGCGCAAACGCGATGAGCAAGAGGATGGAGAACCGATTCCCGAGCCGCATGGTGAACCTCCGGCGTTCGAGGTACGCTAGGAACCGCTCACTCCGGTCGCGGCGAGACCGTAATACGCACCCTCCGGCTTGTCAATGCCCTGGTTTGACACTTGCTGCTGCTACATGAAAATGTCATGGGGTAACTGCTACGTGAAAGTGTCATGGGGGGCTCCCTTCGTGGAAGTGTCATTCCCCCATGGAGACCTTCACGATGAGCCGGAAGGAGTTGCTCCGGGCCGGCCTGGTCAGG